>NZ_JBFUHU010000242.1:0-5772 GCF_056402235.1 Cellulomonas sp. P4_B5_2 | reverse complement strand
TCCCTCAAGGCCGACGTCTGCGAGATCTACACCGACGTCGACGGCGTGTTCACCGCGGACCCGCGCATCGTGCCGAACGCCCGCAAGCTCGACCGGGTCAGCTACGACGAGATGCTCGAGCTCGCGGCCAGCGGGGCGAAGGTGCTGGTCCTGCGCTGCGTCGAGTACGCCCGGCGGTACGGGGTACCGATCCACGTGCGCTCGTCGTTCACCACTCATACGGGCACCCTGGTGACGGACCAGCCCGCTGCCGAAGGAGAGATTGTGGAACAGCCGATCATCGCCGGCGTCGCGCACGACCGCAGCGAGGCCAAGRTCACGGTCGTCGGCGTCCCCGACGTGCCCGGCAAGGCCGCCCGCATCTTCCAGGTGGTCGCCGGCGCGGGGGTGAACATCGACATGATCGTGCAGAACGTGTCGGTCGCCTCCACGGGCCTGACGGACATCTCCTTCACGCTGCCCGCCACGGACGGTGCCGCCGGCACGGCCGCGCTGACCGAGCACCAGCCCGACATCGGCTTCGCGTCGCTGCAGTACGACGACACGATCGGCAAGCTGTCGCTGATCGGCGCCGGCATGAAGTCGCACCCCGGTGTCTCCGCCAAGCTGTTCGCAGCCCTGTCGGACGCCGGCATCAACATCGAGATGATCTCGACGTCGGAGATCCGGATCTCCGTGGTGACCCGCGCGGACTCGCTCGACGAGGCGGTCCGCGCGGTGCACACCGCGTTCGAGCTGGACTCCACGGAAGACGAGGCCGTCGTGTACGGCGGGACGGGACGGTAGGGCCATGGGACTGAACATCGCGGTGGTCGGCGCCACCGGCCAGGTCGGCGGCGTCATGCGACGGCTGCTCGACGAGCGCGACTTCCCGGTCGACTCGATCCGCTACTTCGCGTCCGCGCGCTCGGCCGGCACCACGCTCCCGTGGAAGGGCACGGACGTCGTGGTCGAGGACGTCGAGACCGAGGACCTGTCCGGCATCGACGTGGCCCTGTTCTCCGCGGGCGGCGCGGCCTCGAAGGTGCACGCCCCGCGGTTCGCCGCGGCTGGTGCGCTGGTCATCGACAACTCGTCGGCGTGGCGTCGCGACCCCGAGGTCCCGCTCATCGTGTCCGAGGTGAACCCGGGTGCGCTCGCGGGGGCCGTCAAGGGCATCATCGCCAACCCGAACTGCACCACGATGGCCGCGATGCCGGTGCTCAAGGTCCTGCACGACGAGGCCGGCCTGCGCAGGCTCGTCGTCTCGACGTACCAGGCGGTCTCCGGGTCGGGCCTCGCGGGGGCCGACGAGCTGGACAGCCAGATCCGCGCCGCGGTCACCCAGGACACCCTCGCGCTGGTGCACGACGGGTCGGCCGTGACGCTGCCCGCGCCGGTCAAGTACGTCGCGCCGATCGCGTTCGACGTCATCCCGCTGGCCGGGAACCTGGTGGACGACGGCTCGTTCGAGACCGACGAGGAGCAGAAGCTGCGGCACGAGTCGCGCAAGATCCTCGACCTGCCCGGCCTGCTGGTGTCCGGCACCTGCGTGCGCGTGCCGGTGTTCACGGGCCACTCGCTGTCGATCAACGCCGAGTTCGACCGCGCTCTGTCGCCGGAGCGCGCTGCCGAGCTGCTGGCGACCGCGCCCGGCGTCCAGCTGACCGACGTGCCGACGCCGCTGCAGGCCGCCGGCCAGGACCCGTCGTTCGTCGGCCGGCTGCGCCAGGACGAGGGCGTCGAGGGCGGCCGCGGTCTCGCGCTGTTCATCAGCAACGACAACCTCCGCAAGGGCGCCGCGCTGAACGCGGTCCAGATCGCCGAGCTGGTCGCGGCGGAGCGCCTCACCACGGTCTGACGCAGCACCACGGCAACGCCCGCCCCCGCCGCGGGTGCGGGCGTTGCCGCGTCCACCCCGCAGCGTCCGCACATCCGAGCGTCCCGGCAACCGAACCTGCGGACGTTGCCCTCTCTCCCCACCGCAGCGTCCGCATGGTCGGGCGTCCCGGCGACCGGATCTGCGGACGTCCGAGGAAGTGGGTGCTCTGGCAGCCAGATGCTCAGACGTTGGCTCTTGTGCGTGCGTTGGGTTCTGTGGTTAGTTGGTCATGTAATGAACCATTGAACGGGCGGGAGGTGCACCGTGTTCGACGGTCGTGACCCCCTGTACGTGCAGATCGCGGACCAGATCCGCGCCGACGTCCTGTCGGGAGCCCTCGGAGCGGAGGAGCAGGTCATGTCCACCACGCAGTACGCGACGACGTTCCGGATCAACCCCGCGACGGCCGCCAAGGCGTTCACGGAGCTGGTCGACGAGGGCGTCCTCTACAAGCGCCGCGGCATCGGCATGTTCGTCGCGGAGGGCGCTCGGGAGCGTCTGCTCGAGCAGCGCCGGGCCACGTTCTTCGCGGACGTCGTCGAGCCGATGCTCGCGCAGGCGCGGGTGCTGGGGATCACGACGGACGAGATCGTCGCGCGGCTGACGACGGGGGACCAGCGATGACCGGGTTCGGCGTCGAGGTCCGCGACCTCACTGCCCGCTACGGCTCGACGACCGCACTCGACGCGGTGTCGTTCAGCCTCCGGCCGGGCGTGATCACCGGGCTGCTCGGCCGCAACGGCTCGGGCAAGACGACTGCGCTGTCGGTGCTGGCGGCGTTCCGCCGTCGGACCTCCGGCAGCGTCCTCGTCGACGGGGAGGACCCGTGGGAGAACGAGCGGGTGCTGGCCGGGACGTGCCTGGTGCGCGAGAGCGGTGATGTCGCCAACGACCAGAAGCTCAGGGAGACGCTCCGGTTCCTCGGGGACCGCCGCCCCTTCTTCTCCCGGCAGCTGGCGGACGCGCTGATGGACCGCTTCGAGCTCGACCCGCTCAGCCGGCCCGACCGCCTCTCGCGGGGGAAGCGGTCGGCGTTCGGTGTGGTGGTCGGGCTGGCCAGCCGAACCCCGCTGACCCTGCTCGACGAGGTCCACCTCGGCATGGACGCCCCCTCGCGGTACGCGTTCTACGACGCCCTGCTGTCCGACTGGGTGGAGCACCCGCGCACGATCGTGCTGTCCAGCCACCTGATCGGCGAGATCGAGCGGCTGCTCGAGGACGTCGTGGTGCTGGACCGCGGGACCGTGCTGACCGCGTCCGACGCGGAGACTCTCCGTGCAGGCGGCGTGACGGTCACCGGCCCGGCCGACGCGGTCACCGCGTTCGTCGTCGGGCGCGACGTGGTCGCCCGGCAGCAGCTCGGTCGCACCGCCCAGGCGACCCTCATCGGCGCGCGGCCCGACGACGCGGCCCTGGCCCGGCAGCACGGGCTTGAGCTCGGACCCGTGGCGCTCCAGGACCTGTTCGTCCACCTGACCGACCGTCCGGCCGGCGCCCCGACCACGGAGGAGTCCCGATGAGCATCGACGCGGCACGTCTCCCGACCCGCAGCTCCGTGCGTGCCACCGCGACGTGGCTGCTCTGGATGAACCTGTACCTGGCCGCATGGGCCTGGGGCATGGCGATCGTCGTCGTGGCCGGGGCGCTCGTGGTGATCAACCAGGTGGGCGAGGTCAACAACAGCGTCATGGCGTTCGCTCGGCAGGGCGCGATCTGGTTCCCGTTCTCCGTGCTCATCGCGATCACCGCCGCCTACCTGCCGGTCCACGTCGCGGCCGGGCTGACCCGGCGCAGCCTCGCGCGCGGGTCGCTGCTCGCCGCCTCCGGCCTGGCCCTCGTCTACGGGGTCGTGTTCGCCGGGCTGCTGGTCGTCGAGCGCGCCGTGTTCGACGCGTTCGGGTGGCAGTGGCGGATCGTCGAAGGGTTCTCGCCCGACAGCACCGACGTCGCGACGCTGTTCGTCAGCTCTGCGCTGCTGTTCCTCGTCGCCTACGTGTCCGGGCTGCTGGTTGGCATGTCCTACCAGCGGCTCGGCGGCTGGTGGGGGACCCTCGCGCTGCCGCTGACCGCCGGCCCGATCCTGCTGGTCTCGGCCCTGCTCGCACAGGACGCCGGTCCGTTCTCGACGTCCGCGTGGTTCGGCGGCGACCAGCCGCTCCTCGTGGGCGCCGCGGTGACCCTGCTGATCGCGGGCCTCATGGCGGTCGCGTTCGACCGCCTCACGCGCGGTGCGGCCGTGCCCAACCGCACCTCCTGACACGACCCGTCGTTCCGGGAACGGCCGTCGGCCGTTCCCGCGGCACCCCGCACCCTGAAGGAGCCCGCCATGCCCGTCATCCAGGTCGAGCACCTGCACAAGCGCTACGGCGGCACGGTCGCCGTGGACGACGTCAGCCTCGAGGTCCACCGCGGCGAGATCTTCGGCGTGCTGGGCCGCAACGGGGCCGGCAAGACCACCACCGTCGAGATCATCGGCGGGCTGCGTCACGCCGACTCCGGCACGGTCCGAGTCCTCGGACTGGATCCGCAGAAGGACCGGGAGAGCCTCCGGCAGGTCGTCGGCCTCCAGCTCCAGGAGAGCCAGCTGCAGCCGAAGCTGGTGGTCCGCGAGGCCCTCGACCTGTACGCGTCGTTCTACCCGGACCCCGCGGACCCGGCGCAGCTGCTCGACGAGCTCGGGCTGACCGACCGGGCCGGTGCGCGGTTCGAGCAGCTGTCGGGGGGTCAGAAGCAGCGGCTCTCGGTCGCGCTCGCCCTCGTCGGCAACCCGCAGGTCGCCATCCTCGACGAGCTCACCACCGGGCTCGACCCGCACGCGCGCCGCGACACGTGGGAGGTGGTCGAGCGGATCCGTGACCGCGGCGTGACGATCGTGCTGGTCACGCACCTGATGGAGGAGGCCGAGCGGCTGTGCGACCGGATCGCGCTCATCGACGCCGGCCGGGTGGTCGCGACCGGGACGCCGACGGAGCTGGTGGCGCGGGCGACAGCCGAGCAGGTGCTGCGGTTCCGCCCGTCCGCGCCGGTGCCGCCCGGGCTCCTCGACGGACTGGGCGCAATGACCCAGCGGGGAGGGGAGCTCGAGGTCCGCGGCCACGACAACGTCGTGCAGGACGTCCTCGTCGCGCTGGCCCGCCACGGCATCCGCCCCGAGAACCTGCGCCTCGAGCAGAGCTCGCTGGAGGACGCCTTCGTAGCACTCACGACTCCCGTGGAGGTCCGATCATGAGCACCACCGCACTGACCCGGTTGACCGTCGTCGAGTCCCGGCTGTTCGTCCGGGAGCCGTCGGGGGCGTTCTTCGCGCTGCTGTTCCCGGCCGTCCTGCTCACCGTCCTCGGGCTCGTGATGCCGTGGGCGGACCTGCCGTTCGACGACAAGGACCCGGTCCTGTCGCAGATCAACGGCATCACCGGCTACGCCCCGACCGTCCTCGCGCTCGCGGTCGCCACCGTGGCCCTGTCCACCTTCCCGACGACGGTCGCTGGCTACCGCGCCCGCGGCGTGCTCAAGCGGTTGTCGACCACGCCCGTGCCGCCGTCGCGGATCCTCGTCGCGCAGTTGCTGGTGAACCTGGGCGCTCTCGTGGTGGCCGCCGCACTCATGTACGTGCTCGGCGCCACGGTGGTGGGCGTGAGCGCGCCKGCCCAGCCACTCGTCCTGCTCCTCGCCCTGGTGCTCACCGTGCTGTCGGCGTTCGCGGTCGGCGCGGTGATCGCGGCACTGGCACCGACCGCCGCCGCTGCCACCGGGTGGGGGATGACCGTGTACTTCGCCTCGCTGTTCTTCGCGGGGGTCTGGCTGCCCCTGCCCCTGATGCCCGACGCGATCCAGACGATCGCCGGCTACACGCCTCTCGGTGCCGGCAGCGAGGCGCTCGCCGCGGCCTGGTACGGCCAGCCGTTCCCCAC
>NZ_JBFUHU010000241.1:0-5795 GCF_056402235.1 Cellulomonas sp. P4_B5_2 | reverse complement strand
CTCCCCGAGATCGAGGTCACCGAGGATCTCGCCCGCTCCCTCCTGCGCGAGCAGCACCCCGACCTCGCCGACCGGCCGCTGACCTGGGCCGGCACCGGCTGGGACAACGCGCTCTGGCGGATCGGTGAGCACGTCGCCGCCCGGTTCCCCGTGCGGGAGGTCTCGGCGCCCCTGGTGGTCCACGAGCAGCGCTGGCTGCCGGTCCTGGCACCCCGGCTGCCGGTCGACGTGCCCGTGCCGGTCCGTGTCGGGATGCCGTCGGCCACCTAMCCGTGGGCCTGGAGCGTCGTGCCCTGGTTCGCCGCGGTGGCAGCCCACCGCACAACGGTGCCGGGTCGGTCAGCATGGGCGCCGCAGCTGGCGGAGGTGTTCGTCGCGCTGCACCGGCCGGCCGCCGACGACGCACCGGTCAACCCGTTCCGCGGCATCCCCGTCGGCACCCGCGAGCAGCCGCTGCGCGAGCGCCTCGACCAGCTCGGGCTCGCCGACGCCGACCGGATCCTCGAGCGGTGGCGGGACCTGGCCTCGGCGCCTTTGTGGGACGGCCCTGCCCTCTGGCTGCACGGCGACCCGCACCCGGCCAACCTGCTGGTGCACGACGGCCGGCTGCGCGCGGTCATCGACTTCGGGGACGTCACGTCCGGCGACCCCGCCTCGGACCTGTCGACCGCCTGGCTCACGTTCGACGCCGAGGGCCGGGCGGCGTTCCGGGCGCGGCTGGCCTACGACGACGCGACCTGGCGGCGCGCCCAGGCCTGGGCGCTGCACATGGCGGTCGTCCTGCAGATGCACCCCGTCGACCATCCCCACCTCGCCGAGATCGGACGGCACGGGATCGCCCAGGCGCTCGCGGACTGACCCGGCGCCATACTGGCGGGATGGCGCACGAGCCCAACAAGACCGTCCCCACCGGCGCCGACGTCGAGGCGTTCATCGAGCGGGTGGAGCACCCGGTCCGTCGTCGGGACGCCGAGCGCCTGATCGCCCTCATGAGCCGCGTCACGGGCGAGCAGCCGCGGATGTGGGGGCCGACCATCGTCGGGTTCGGGACGTACCACTACCGGTACCCCTCGGGTCGTGAGGGCGACATGGGCGCGGCGGGCTTCTCCCCGCGCAAGACCGCGACCACGGTCTACCTGCCGGACGGCGTCGACGCGCACGCCGAGCTGCTCGAGTCCCTCGGCCCGCACACGCTGGGCAAGGGGTGCCTTTACCTCAAGGACCTGGACTCCGTGGACCTCGGCGTCCTCGAGGAGGTCGTTCGCCGCTCGTTCGCGACGGTGACCGCGGGGACGTTCGGCACCCGGTTGTCCGGTCCCGGCGCCGGCTGACCGTCAGGATGCCGGTCCCTCGCGGACCATGCCTCGCACCGCGTCCAGGCGCAGCGTCGCGGGGTCGACGTCGGTGAGGACCCACGTGGCGCCGGCYGCGACCCAGGGATCCGGATCGGCCCCGAGGGTGAGGTCGATCGCGACGTCGAAGGCTCGCACCGGGTCGGTCCGCAGGTCACCCACCCGTGACACGGCCTCCGCCAGCTGGTCCGGGGACGTGAGGTTGACCGGGAAGAACCCGTCATGGCGGGCCGCGCGCCGCAGGGGGCGCAGGTTGCCGGGGAACGCGGCGACCCAGACGGGGATGTGACCGCGCACCGGGGTGGGCGAGAAGGTCATGCCGTCGACGAGGTGGTGCCGCCCGTGATGGTGCACAGCCTCACCGGTCCACGCCGAGCGCAGGATCTCGAGGGACTCGTCGAGCATCTCGGCGCGGGTCCGGTCCTGGACGGGCTCGCCCGTGCGTGAGTACTCGCCGGCGAACGAGTCGCTGCCGACACCGACGCCGAGGACGAGTCGCCCGTCGCTGAGCCGGTCGAGGGACACCGTCTCCCGCGCGACCTTGGTGGGACGACGCCGCGCCAGGGGGCTCACCATGGGTCCGAGCGCGATGCGGCTGGTCAGCGCAGCTGCGGCAGCGAGGCTGACCCACGGGTCGGCCACCGCCGTCACCGGCGCCCGCCAGGCGATCTGGTCCCACACGAAGAACCCGTCCCACCCCGCGGCCTCGGCCTCGACGGCAAGCTCGGCGACCACCCGGGGGTCGGCGAGCTCGTCGAACAGCGGCAGCCACACCGCGGACCTCATCGCGCACCCCGGGGTGCGGTGTGCTCCAGCAGCGCCGCGGTGAACTCGTCCCAGCGGGCCGGTGGCAGCTCGTGACCGGCACCCTCGAGCACCACCAGCCTCGCCCCCGGTATCGCGTTCCTCAGCGCGTACGCGTGGGACAGCGGGAAGACCGGGTCCAGCTCGCCATGGACGACGAGCGCGGGCACACCGACGTCGCCGAACCCTCCGTGCACCGGTCCCGGGGTGTCGATGGCGAAGTGGTTGCTCGCGGCGCTCGGGTCCGTGGAGCGCGCCAGCTCGAGCTCGACGAGCCGGCGCACGTGTGCCTCGTCGACGAGGGTGGACTCGCCGTGGTAGGCCCGGATCACCGCGACCGTGTGGTCGACCCACRCGTCGCGGTCGTCGAGAGCCGGGGCGGGCGCCCCGACGGCCTCCCGGAAGGCGGAGGTCGGGCCGGGCAGTCCGGCGTCACCCGTCGTCGTCGACAGGAACGTCACGCTCGCGACGCGGTCGGGGTGGTCGACGGCCAGGATGAGCGCCGTCCCGCCCGACATCGAGCGGCCGACCACGTGGACCTCGTCGAGGCCGAGCGCGTCGACGATCCCGAGGGCGTCGTCGGCCAGGTCCCTCATGTCGTACGCCGGGTGCCCGCCGCGGGAGACCGTCGACCGTCCCGTGTCGCGCTGGTCGTAGCCGATGACGAACCGGCCGCCGGCGGCGAGCCGGTCGCACAGCTCCTCCTCCCACCCGACCATCGACGCGGCCGCGCCGTGGATGAGGAGGATGGCGGGGTCGCCGCGGTCACCGGCGGTCTGGACGCAGAGCTCGACGTCGCCGACCTGGATCAGGGTCTCGGGGTTCATGGGAGCGACGCTAGGACGGCTCCGTCACCGCGCAAAGCGATTGTTCCTGATGCTGATGATCGGTTGGTGCGATACTGCGGCATGCTCGACCTGCGCCTTCTCGCCGCCCTCGACGCCGTGGCCCGCACGGGCACCTTCGGGGCCGCCGCCGTCGAGCTGGGCTACACGCAGTCGACGCTGAGCCAGCAGGTCGCCGCCCTGGAGCGACGTGTGGGCGGCGCCGTGTTCGACCGTCCCGGTGGAGCCCGTCGACCCCGGATCACGCCGCTCGGTCGCCTCGTCCTCACGCAGGCACGGACCCTGCTCGAGGCCGACGTGGTCGCCCGGGACGCCATCGACCGCTTCCACGCCGGTGCCGGGCGCGTCGACGTCGGCACCTTCCAGACGGTGACCAACGTGCTCCTCCCCCTGGTTCTCGACCGGCTCCGGGTCGAGCACCCGGACGCGGACGTCCGACTGTTCGAGGACGAGACCGAGGAACCGCCGCTCGAGCTGCTCGACCTCGCGTTCCTCGACGTCCCCGGCCCGGACGACGCCGACCACGTCGAGGTGTTCCGGGACGAGCACGTCCTGGTGTCCAGGCCTTCCGCCTTCCCGCCCGGACCCGTCCCGCTGGCCGAGCTCGACGGCCGCCCGATGGTGGCCCTCCCGCCGATCTGCGACCAGGCGGTGGTCGAGGCCGCCTTCGCCCGGGCAGCGGTCGCGCCCGACATCGTCTTCCGGACGGTGGACAACCAGGGCATCACCTCGATGGTGCGCGCGGGACTCGGCTCGGCCGTCATGCCTGTGCTCTCCGTGTGGGGTCAGCGCCACGACGACGCCCTGTCGTTCCACCGACTCGAGCCGGCGGTCCCGGACCGCGTCGTGCGGGTGGTGTCACGGGGCACCCTGTCGCCGCTCGCGGCACGACTGCGGGAGCTGTCCGTCGACGCCGGTCAGCAGCTGGTGCGCGACCTCGCAGCCGGCGGACCCGTGCCCTGAGGGCTCGTCGCTCCGCCACTGCGGGTCGTGTCCGCACCCGACCGCCGGGCGCGTCATGATGTCCGGCGTGACCGACTCACCGACCCTGTCCCGAGCACCGCGCGCCGGACTGCGTGCGTGGCTGAGCGACCTCGGTGCCGTCGTGGGGCAGGGCATCCGGCTGTGGGTGCGCACCTGGCCGCTCCTGCTCGTGATCGCGCTGCTCGCCGTCGCGGGGCGGCACGCGGCCGGCTGGGCCGCCGTGAACGCGGCGACCGTGAACAACACGCTCGGCTGGGCGGTGCTCGTGCTCGCGCCTCTGAGCATGGTCGCGGGGATCGTGGCGATGCTGCACGTGCTGCGTCGCGACCTGCCCGCGCTCGACGCYATCGGCCGCACGCGCGGACCCGACGATGCCGCGTCCGGGCACGAGCGCGGCCTGGTCGACGTGCTGGCCTCGGTGTTCGTGCCGTTCCTCGCGCTGTACACCTCCTACGGACTGCTGGACGAGGACCGGGCGCGGTTCCTCAACACGGCCGCGTACCGGGAGTTCATGGAGGGCTTCTCGCTCTCGGGGGACGGCCCCGACGGGTCGTTCGTCGACCTCGCGACCGGTTGGGGGCTCGTCGCCCTCGTCGTGGTGGCGGTCGTGCTCCGCTGGCTGCTCGGCCGGTGGGAGGGGCGCAGCCACCGGCGCGCGCTCGCGTTCGCGGGCGCGTACGTCGAGGCGTTCTGGCTGCTCGCGGTCGCGGCGTTCGCCACCCAGCTGCTCGACGGCGTGTGGACATGGATCGAGTCCCGGCGCGCCGTGGCGATCGTGCTCGAGTGGTGGCTCACGGTCCTCGACGCGCTCGGCCCGGTGGCCGGACCGGTCGACGCGGCGGTGAACGCGGTCGCCGGCGTGCTGGGCAACCTCGACGACCTCGTGGTCATCCCGCTGGCGTGGCTCACCGTCGGCGCGGTCGTCTACGGGCACAAGCTCGCGGCACCGCCCAAGCCCGAGCCGCGCGTGCGCCTGGCCGCGTGGCAGCGGGTGCCGGCGCCGGTGCGTCGCTGGACGACCGAGGCCGCGGCGCCCGTCGTCGGCGACGTGCGGGGGCGGTTCACCGCGCTCGTCGACGGGCTGCGACGGCTCGCGATCGCCGGGCTGGGCCCGATGCTCGTGTTCGCGCTGGCGTTCCTGGTGGCGACCCGGCTCGAGGAGGGCATCCTGCTGCTCTTCCGGGCGATCAGCGGCCCGCAGGACGTCGACACCTGGCTCGCGTTCGCTCCGATGGTCTCGTCCGTCGCGACGGCCGTCGGCCTGACCGTGACGATGGCGCTCCTCGCCGCAGGCGTGGACCGGATCCTCGCGGGCCAGGCGGCGGTCGCGGCGCGGGCACCCGAGCCGGTCGGGGCCTCGGAGGCCTAGCTCGCGACCTCGAGGAGCACGTACTGGGGCATCTGCCACCAGAGGGCGACATCGGTGATCTCCACGCCGTCAGGGACGACGACGACGGGCGACACGGACCACGTGCCCGGTCGGGGCGGGGCGTCCGGGTCGCCGAGCGAGTCCTCGAGGTCGCCCAGCGGCGGCCACGGGCCCGGGGCGTCCTCCGGGACGCACGGCATCGCGGACTGCAGCGCACCCCAGCCGCTCGCCACGTACCCGTAGCGTGTCCCGGCCGCGTCCCGCACGGCGAGCGAGCAGCCCGTGAGCACGGTGTCGGGATCCGCGCTCAGGGTCAGGTCGACCTGCACCGCGCGGGTGCCGTCGGGCAGCACCATGTCCTCGGGCAGGGTCGGCGCGTCGCCCACGCCGTCGAGTCGTCCCTCGACATCCACGGGCAGGGTTCCGCCCGCGCCGTCGTAG
>NZ_JBFUHU010000240.1:0-5811 GCF_056402235.1 Cellulomonas sp. P4_B5_2 | reverse complement strand
TCCACGACCACCGCCGCCACCGCCGCCGCCGGTGCTGGCGGTCACGGGGGGTGCGACGTACTTCACCGGGGCGGCGACCTCGCCGACGAGGCGCGTGAGCGTCGCGTCACCGGGGAAGACGGGCTTCGGCGTCGCGGTGATCTTCGCGGCACGCGTCAGCGCACGGACGTCGCCGCGCTGCTCGGGCAGGACGATCGTGACGACGTCGCCACCCGAGCCCGCACGCGCGGTGCGGCCGGAGCGGTGCAGGTASGCCTTGTGSTCGGCCGGCGGGTCGACGTGCACGACGAGCTCGATGTCGTCGACGTGGATGCCGCGCGCGGCGATGTCGGTGGCGACCAGGACGCGGACGGCGCCGGAGGAGAACGCCTCGAGGTTCCGCTCGCGGGCGCCCTGGGCCAGGTTGCCGTGCAGGTCCACGGCCGGGATGCCGTCCATGGTCAGCTGCTTGGCCAGCTTCTTGGCCTGGTGCTTGGTGCGCATGAACAGCAGGCGGCGGCCGGTGCCGGAGGCGAGGTGGTGGACGACCTGCTTCTTGGCGTCGGCGTCGCGGACCTCGAACAGGTGGTGGGTCATGGCGGCGACGGGCGACTCGGCGCTGTCGACGGAGTGCTCGACGGGCGAGGTCAGGTAGCGCTTGACCAGCTGGTCGACGCCCTTGTCCAGGGTGGCCGAGAACAGCAGGCGCTGGCCGGTCTTCGGGGTCTTGTCCATGATGCGCTTGACGCCCGGCAGGAAGCCGAGGTCGGCCATGTGGTCGGCCTCGTCGAGCACGGTGATCTGCACGTCGTCGAGCGTGAGGGCCTTCTGGTTGAGCAGGTCCTCGAGGCGGCCCGGGCAGGCGACGACGATGTCGACCCCGCCGTTGAGCGCGGACGTCTGCTTGCCCTGCGACACGCCACCGAAGATGACGGTCGTGTTGAGGCCCATCACCTTGGCCAGCGGGGCGATCGTGGCGTCGATCTGCGAGGCGAGCTCGCGCGTCGGGGCCAGCACGAGGGCGCGGGGGCGGCGGGCGGCCTTGCCCTTGCCCGCGGTGGCGGCGAGCCGCACGACGAGGGGGAGGGCGAACGCGAGGGTCTTGCCGGAGCCCGTGCGGCCGCGGCCGAGGACGTCCCGGCCCGCCAGCGAGTCGGGCAGCGTGGCGGTCTGGATGGGGAAGGGGGCGGTGATGCCCTGCGCCGTCAGCGCGGTGGACAGGGCTGTGGGCACGCCAAGTGCGGCGAACGAAGTCATAGATAGAGCCTCTCGGGGCTTGGTCGGGGTCCGCCGCCAGAGCAACCAGAGCGAGTGCTCCGGGGGACCTCCACGACGCGGGGCGCGCAGGTTCGCGCAGCCCTTGGTGTCCCCACCCTCTCACACGACATGTCTCGCGGGGGCTCGCGGTGTCGAGCGTCACAAGGGACGATCGGACCCAACAGCCCCCGCACCAGGAGGAACGCACCCCGATGACCGGCCTCGTGATCGCCTCCGCCCGCGACCTGGTCAAGGTCTACGGCGCCGGATCGACGACCGTGCGGGCGCTCGACGGCGTCGACGTGGACCTGGCCCGCGGGGAGCTCACGGCGATCATGGGGCCGTCGGGGTCGGGCAAGTCGACGCTCATGCACTGCCTCGCAGGGCTCGACCGGCCGACGTCGGGGACCGTGGTGGTCGACGGCCAGACCGTGAGCAGCATGTCCGAACGGAAGCTCACGGCGCTGCGCCGCACCCGCGTCGGCTTCGTGTTCCAGGCCTACAACCTGGTGCCGACGCTCACCGCGCTGGAGAACATCACGCTGCCGCTCGACATCGCGCGAAGGCCCGTCGACCGCGCTCACCTCGACCTGGTCGTGCAGACGCTCGGGCTCACGGACCGGCTCGGGCACAAGCCGACGGAGCTGTCCGGCGGCCAGCAGCAGCGGGTCGCGTGCGCGCGTGCCCTCGTCGCCCGACCGGCCGTGGTGTTCGCGGACGAGCCGACCGGCAACCTCGACAGCACGTCCGCCGCGGAGGTGCTCGGCTTCCTGCGCGGCAGCGTGGACGACCTCGGGCAGTCCGTCGTGATGGTCACGCACGACCCGACGTCCGCCGGGTACGCCCACCGGGTGCTCTTCCTCGCGGACGGCCGCGTGGTGGGGGAGCTGCGGGACCCGACCGCCGAGTCCGTGCTCGCCGCCCTGGCAGCCCTGCGCGTCGGCGCCCCCTGATGGTCCGGGTCGCCCTGCGCGGGGTCCGGGCGCACCTCGTGCGGTTCTGCCTCTCGGTGCTCGCGGTCGCGCTGGGCGTCGCCTTCGTGGCGGGGACGTTCGCGCTGCGGACCATGCTCGGGTCCACGTTCACCGACATCGTCGCGACGACCACCCTCGGCGACGCCTACGTGCAGGGTGCCGAGCCCGCCGGGGGCACGGGTGGGCCGGACCGCATCAGCCCGGAGGTGCGCAACCCGGTGCCGCTCACGCTGGTCGACGAGCTCGAGGCGGTCGACGGCGTGGCTGCGGTGCTCCCGGACCTGCAGGGGCCGCTCGTGCTGGTGGGAGCCGACGGCACCGCGGTGCAGAGCACCCAGGCGCCGAGCTTCGGGTTCGCGTACGACCCGCGGGACCGGGCCGTGGACGTGGTCGCCGGGAGGGCGCCGGGCGGTTCCGACGAGATCGCCGTGGAGTCCGCGACGCTTCGCGCCTCGGGTCTGGCGATCGGTGACGCGACTCGCGTGGTGGTCGGCGGCGAGGTCCGGCCCGTGACGGTGGTCGGGGAGATCGGGCTCGGCTCCGCGCTGGCCGGTGCGACGGTGGTCTTCCTCGACGCCGGCACGGCGGCGGCCGCGTTCGCACCCGACGGGACGGTCGCCACCATCTCGGTGCTCGCGGACGACGGGCTCACCGAGCAGCAGGTGGTGGACCGGATCGCTCCCGTGGCGGCGGCGTCGGCGGTTCCCGCGGAGGCGGTGACCGGCGACGAGGTGCGCGAGCGGGCGACCGAGAACATCCTCACGGTGCTCGGGTTCATCACCACGTTCCTGCTGGTGTTCGCCGGGATCTCGCTCTTCGTCGGCGGCTTCATCATCGCCAACACGTTCTCCATGTGGGTGCGCCAGCGGACCCGCGAGCTCGCCCTGCTGCGCGCGGTGGGGGCCTCCCCGCTGCAGGTCTTCTCCTCGATCGTGCTGCAGGCCGCGATCGTCGGGGTGGTCGGTGCTGTGCTCGGCGTGGCCGGCGGGCTCGGGCTCGTCGTGCTGCTCCGGGAGGTGCTCGGCACGTTCGGGATGCAGCTGACGGGTCAGGTGCCGCTGGACGGGTTCACCCTGGTGGTGTCGGTGCTGGTCGGCACGCTGGTGAGCGTCGTGGCCGCGGCCGTGCCGGCTCGTCGTGCCGCGCTGGTCCCGCCGGTGGAGGCGCTGCGCGACGAGGTCTCCCTGCCGGAACGCTCGCTCGTCCGCCGCGCGGTGATCGGTGTGACACTCGTGGTCGCCGGTGTGGTCGCCGTGGTGCTCGCTCTCCTGGACCCCACGGCCGACCACGCGGGCGCCCTGCTCGGCTGCGGGGCGGGCGCCGTGGTGCTCGGCGTGCTGGCGGCGTCCCCGGTGCTGGCGCGCGGGTTCCTGCGGGTGGCCTCCCTGCCCGTGGCGGGGTGGCGGCCGGTCGGCCCGCTGGCGCGCGGGAACGTCACCCGCAACCCGCGCCGCACGGCCAACACCGCCGGTGCGCTCATGGTCGGGATGGCGCTCGTCGGGGCCGCGGCGGTGATCGCCGCCACCACCCAGGCGTCGACCAGCGCGATCGTCACGCAGGAGGCCACCACCGACTACATCCTGCGCGGCGCCGCCCAGGGCACGGTGCCCGAGCAGGCGGTGGCCGACGTGCGCGCGCTGCCGGGCGTCCGGGCGGCGGACACGTTCGCCACGGTCGGCGTCCTGGTCGGCGACTCCATCTTCGCCGTCACCGGCATCGACCCCACGGCCGTCGGCCGCAGCATCCGGACCGAGGTGGTCGAGGGGGAGTTCCCCGGTGCGCTGGCGGCGGGCGAGGTCGCGGTCCAGCGGACGACGATGGACGACGAGGACTGGTCCCTCGGTCAGGAGCTCACGCTCGTCGGCTCGTCGGGCTCGGAGACGCTCACCATCGGCGCGGTCATCGACTCGCCGGCGTTCGGCGTGCCGTTCGTCGTGTCGCAGGAGGTGCTCGACACCCTGTTCGCCCCCGACGAGCAGCGGCTGACCACCGTGTTCGTCACGGCGGCCGACGGTGCCGACGTCGCGGCGCTGCGGGGAGAGCTCACCGCGGCCGTCCGCCCGTACGTCGTGGTGTCGGTGATGGACAGCGACGAGTTCGTCTCCGACCTCGCCGCGCAGGTGGACCGCGTGCTCGTGATCCTCTACGCGCTGCTGGGACTGTCGGTCGTCATCGCGGTGCTCGGCATCGTCAACACGCTCGCCCTGTCGGTCATCGAGCGGACCCGGGAGATCGGGCTGCTCCGCGCGGTCGGCCTGGGCCGCCTGCAGCTGGGCACGACGATCACGCTGGAGTCGGTCCTCACCGCGGTGTTCGGCACGGCGGTGGGGCTGGTGCTGGGGGTCGCGCTCGCCGCGACGCTGCCCACGGTCTTCGCCGACGTGGGGTTGCGGACGCTCGCGATCCCGTGGGCCAGCATCGGTCTCATGCTCGCGCTCGCGGTCGTCGTCGGCGTGATCGCCGCGCTGTGGCCCGCGGTCCGCGCGGCGCGGCTGCCCGTCCTCGACGCGGTCAGCACCGAGTAGCGATGTGCACGCCGCCGGTGACCTCGGCGGATACCCTCGGAGGGTGAGCGACACCGGGTACGGCGACTTCGAGTTCGAGCGTCGCTTCTGGGCGCGTGACGTCCCTGCCGAGCTCCTCGACGCCGCACCGGCCCTCATCGTCCAGAGCTACGTCCTGGCCGACGCCGGCTTCGCCATCCGGGTCCGGGTGCAGGCCACCGTGGACGGGCTGGCGCTCGAGCCGGGACTCGACGAGCTCGCGATCCTGGAGCGCTACGCGGACCAGATGGACTTCTGCGCGATCACGGTCAAGGGACCCATGAACGAGGGGACCCGCTACGAGGCCGAGCGCGAGCTCGACGTGTCCGTGGGCCTCGAGCTGGTGCGCCGCGGCGGTGCCCGCGTGGCCAAGACGCGGCACTCGGTCTGGCTCGGCGACGACGGCTGGGTGGTCGACACGTTCGCGGGCGGGAACGCGCCGCTCGTGGTCGCCGAGGTGGAGCGCGGCGGACCGGTCACCGACCTGACCATCCCCGACTTCTGCGTGACCGAGCTGACGTCGGACCCGCGGTTCTCCAACGACGCCCTCGCGGGTGCGCCCTACGGCACGTGGGCGGCCGCGTACGAGGCCGAGCTGGCGAGCGTCGGCCCGCGGTTCCTGCAGAGCCTCGGCCACAACCACCGCCCGGACGAGCACCTCTCCGACTAGCGCGTCCACCGGCRGTGCCCTCGGCGGGCGGCCTTGCGCACGGGCTCTCTCGCCGCCCGCTCCGCCTCCTGCGCGGCCACCTGCTCGAGCGCGTGCAGGCGTCCGTGCGTGAACGTGCTCTCGCCGTCGAGCTCCGCCTGGTGCGCGAGCCGCCGCAACGTCTCCTGCCGCACCACCGCGTCGTGCTGCGTCCCGAGGATCTCCTGCACGCGGTGCGCCCGCTTGGCGCTGCGCCGCGCGGCCGGTCCGACGACGGGCACGGCGACCTCGCTGGCGTACCGCGCGCGCCGCGCCGCCTTGCGCACCTCGTGCAGCGCCTCGTCGCGCTCGACCCCCGGAGGCGCCTGCTCGACGAGCTCCACGGCCCGGTCGAGCCGCTCCCACGCCC
>NZ_JBFUHU010000239.1:0-5817 GCF_056402235.1 Cellulomonas sp. P4_B5_2 | reverse complement strand
ACCGTGACCGGGGCAGCGACGACCACCGCGGCGGGAGGGGCGGCCACGGGCGCGTCCGCGCACGCCCCGGCGAGTGCCAGGACGGCCAGCGCGGTCAGAGCCGCGATCGTCGTGCGCACCACCCGCACACCCCCGTCGTCCGGGCCATCGTGCGCCCCGCCGAGCCCGACGGCCAACTCGGCACCTGTCGCCGCCGCCGGATCCCCGACAGGATGCATGTCGAGAACCCGCCCGCGGCTCCGACCACCCCACGAGAGGGGCCGCCGGGCCCCGAGAGACGGAGTGCACACCGTGAAGTACATGCTGCTCATGAACTACTTCGTCGAGGGCGTCCCCCCGATCGACCAGTGGGCTCCCGAGGACGTGCAGCGGCACATCCAGTTCCAGCACGACCTCGGCGCCGAGCTGGTGGCCAGCGGTGAGTTCGTCGACGGGCAGGGTCTCGCGTGGCCGGACTCCGCGAAGTTCGTGACGAGCGACGGGGTGTCCGCCCCGGTGGTCACCGACGGACCGTTCCCGGAGTCGAAGGAGTTCCTGGCCGGCTACTGGATGGTCGACGTCGAGGACGAGGCCCGCGCCGTCGCGATCGCCGCGCAGGCCTCGGCCGCCCCCGGCCCCGACGGCGTCCCGATGCAGCAGGTCTTCGAGGTCCGCGCCCTGATGGAGGCGCCTGCTCCTGTCGAGTGACCCGCCCCTCGAGGACCTGCTGCGCGAGCTGGCGCCGCAGGTCCTCGGCGTGCTGGTCCGCCGGTCCGGGGACCTCGCGGACGCGCAGGACGCGCTGCAGGACGCGCTGCTGGCCGCGACGACGCAATGGCCGGCGCAGGGCGTGCCGGACAACCCGCGGGCGTGGCTGGTGGTCGTCGGGCAGAACAAGCTGGTCGACCGGTACCGCAGCGAGGAGGCGCGACGCCGGCGCGAGGAGCTCGTCGGCACCATGGAGGCCGTCGACGCGGGGGACGCGATCGAGACCGACGACTCGCTCCTGCTGCTGTTCGGCTGCTGCCACCCCGCGCTCAGTCCGGCGTCCGCCGTCGCCCTCACCCTCCGCTCGCTGGGCGGGCTGACCACCGCGGAGATCGCCCGCGCCTTCCTGGTGCCGGAGACCACGATGGCGCAGCGGCTCAGCCGGGCGCGCAGGGCGCTGCGGGAGCTGGACGGTCCGTTCCGGATGCCGTCGCCCGAGGACTACCCCGCCCGGCTGCGAGCGGTCCTGCGCGTGCTCTACCTGATGTTCAACGAGGGCTACGCCAGCACGACGGGCTCGTCGGTGGCCCGCGCCGACCTCGCCGCCGAGGCGCTGCGGCTGGCCCGCACCCTGCACGGCAGCCTGTCCGAGGACCCCGAGGTGGCGGGCCTGCTCGCGCTCGTCCTGCTCACCGACGCCCGCCGCCCCGCCCGCACGGGACCGCGCGGCGAGCTGGTCTCGTTGACGGACCAGGACCGCGGGCTCTGGGACCGGGCGATGATCGACGAGGGGACCGCGCTCCTCGAGGACGCCCTGGCGCGGGGCGCGGTGGGGGAGTACCAGCTGCAGGCCGCGATCGCCGCGGTGCACGACGAGGCGCCGAGCACCGACGGGACCGACTGGCCGCAGCTGCTGGCCCTGTACGCGCTGCTCGAGCGCGTGACGGGCAACCCGATGGTCACGCTCAACCGCGCGGTCGCCCTCGCCATGGTCCAGGGCCCCGACGCCGGGCTCCGGCTGCTGGCCACGCTCGACGACCGGCTCCCCGGGCACCACCGGCTGGCGGCCGTCCGCGGACACCTGCTGGAACGCGCGGGCCGGCCGGGCGAGGCCGCCGACCAGCTGCTCCTGGCCGCGCGCGGGACCACCAGCCTGGCCGAGCGCGACTACCTGCTGGTGCAGGTGGCACGGCTGCGCCACGGTTCGGCATCCTGAGGCCCGTGGCCGCCGACCCGCACGTCCTGTTCTCACCCGCCGTGACCAACCTGCGCGACCTCGGGGGCCGCGCCACCGCCGACGGCGGGACGGTCGCGACGGGGGTCGCGTTCCGCTCGGCCGAGCTGGCCGACCCGTCGGTCGGCACGGACGCGGTGCTGGCGGGGCTGCGGATCAGGACCGTGGTGGACCTGCGCACCGAGGCGGAGCGGTCGAGCCGCCCCGACCGGATGCCCGCGGGTGCGCGGCTGCGGGTGCTCGACGCGCTCGCGGACCTGCCTGGCGGTGCCGCGGCCCAGCTCCCCGCCGTGCTGGCAGGCGCTGGTGCCGACGCCCTCGCGGACCTCGACCTGGCCGGGCAGATGCTCGCCGTCTACCGGCGCCTCGTGATCGGCGAGGCCGCCCGGCAGGCGTACGCGGGACTGGTCCGCACGGTGATCGACGCCGAGCGCCGGGCGGTCCTGTTCCACTGCACCGCGGGCAAGGACCGCACCGGGTGGGGGACGACCGTCCTGCTGCTGGCCGCGGGGGTCGACGAGGAGGGCGCGATGGAGGAGTACCTCGCGGTCGGTCCCGCGGTCGGCGCGACGTACGCGCCGCTGCTCCAGCAGGTCGGTGACGCCGGCGGGAACCCGGACGACCTGCGCCCGCTGGTGGAGGTGCGTGCGGAGTACCTGGAGACCGCGCTGGCCCTCGTGCGCGAGCGTTTCGGGTCGTTCGAGGGGTACCTGTCGGCCGGTCTCGGGCTCGGGGCCGTCGAGGTCGAGGCGCTCCGCAGGACGCTGCGCACGGACGGGTGAGCGTTGGACCGTTCGGGTGGTCCGATATGTCCGATCTTGCCGACTCACCCGGTCGGGCCGACCATGGGCGGATCGCACCTCCCGCGACGCAGCGTCGTCTGAACCCAGGCGCCGAGGGAAAGGCACGCCTGTGGCCGACGAGATCGTCTCCCCCATCCGACGGGGTGCGCACGACATCGCGCTCGAGCGCGACCGGGTCCGCCGCAAGCGCGTGTACCGGTTCGCCGCGTTCGTCATCGCCGTCGAGGCGTACGTCATCGGCAGTGCGCTGCTGAACCGGCCGCTGCTTCCCCCGATGCCGCAGATCGACCCGCTGATCCTGGTCCCGGTGCTGTTCTTCGCGGCTCTGCTGGTGCTCCTCGTCGGTACGCAGGTGGGCACCGCCCGTTCCCCGCACGTGGTCTACCGGCCCGAGCAGGTGGACGTCCGGCTGGACGACGTCATCGGCATCGACCCCGTCAAGGAGGACGTGCGCCGCTCGATCGACCTGTTCCAGACGCACAAGCAGTTCGCCGAGCAGATGGGTGGGACCCCGCGCCGCGGCCTGCTGTTCGAGGGCCTGCCGGGCACCGGCAAGACGATGACCGCCAAGGCGATGGCCGCCGAGGCGGGGGTGCCGTTCCTGTTCGTCTCGGCGACGTCGTTCCAGTCGATGTACTACGGCGCCACCGCCAAGAAGATCCGCGCGTACTTCAAGGCGCTGCGCAAGGCCGCCCGCACGGAGGGCGGCGCGATCGGGTTCATCGAGGAGATCGACGCGATCGCCATCCGCCGCGGTGGCCTGTCGTCCGCCGCGGTGGCCACGAGCCCGTTCGACGCCTTCCGGGTCCCGCACGTGGTCACCAACGCCGTGATCAGCGAGGGGACGGGCGGCGTGGTCAACGAGCTGCTCGTGCAGATGCAGTCGTTCGACCAGCCCACGACGTCCGACAAGCTCGTCAACTGGTTCATCGCGCGCGCCAACCTGCTCCTCCCGGTCGCCCGTCAGATGCGCCAGCGCAAGCCCGTCAAGGCTCCGATCCTGCTCATCGCCGCCACCAACCGCGCCGACTCCCTCGACCCGGCCCTGCTGCGTCCGGGGCGATTCGACCGGCGGCTCACGTTCGCGACGCCCGACGCGGTCGGTCGGCGGGCGCTCGTCGACCACTTCCTGGCACGCCGGTCCACGGACTCCGAGCTGGACGACACGGCCCTGCGGGACCGGCTGGCAGCCGCGACGAACGGCTGGACACCGGTGATGATCGAGCACCTGCTGGACGAGGCGCTGGTCAACGCGCTGCGCCGCGGCTCGATGGCCATGACGTACGCGGACATCGAGCACGCCCGGATCACCGAGATGGTGGGCATCGGCCAGCCCGTCCGGTACACGGAGGCCGAGGAGCGGCTCATCGCCACCCACGAGGCCGGCCACGCGGTCACCGCCTGGCTCGCCGCCCCCAACCGCACGCTCGAGGTGCTCACGATCGTCCGCCGCGGTGACGCCCTCGGGCTGCTCGCGCACGGTGACTGCGAGGAGGTCTGGACGCACTCGCACTACGACCTGCGTGCGCTCGTGCAGATCGCCATGGGCGGCTGGGTGGCCGAGGAGCTGTTCTTCGGCCAGACGAGCACCGGTCCTGCCGGGGACCTCGCGTCGGCCACCCGCACCGCCGCGCAGATGGTGGGTGCCGCCGGCATGACGGGGTCGCTCATCTCGTTCGCCGCGACGCCGCACGACCTGGTCTCCGCGGTGCTCAGCGACTCCCAGGCCCGCGCGCAGCTGGAGGCCGTCCTCGACGACGCCCGCAGCACCGTCCGCCGCCTGCTGTCCCGGCACCGCCACCTGGTCGAGGCGCTCCGGGACGCCCTGCTCGAGCGGCACGAGCTCATCGGCGACGAGATCACCGCCGTGCTCGAGTCGGCCGCGCTGGCGCAGCAGCAGATGCTGGAGCGCCAGGAGGACGAGAAGAGCGCAGCGGTGGCCGCCGGGGCTGCGGCGCAGGCTGCCATCGCGGCGGAGCGCCTGCGGGTCGCCTAGCCTTCGGAGCGTGCCCGAAGGTCATACCGTCCACCGCATCGCCCGTCAGCTCACGCAGGACCTCGTCGGTCGGCGACTGGCTGTGACCTCGCCGCAGGGCAGGTTCGCGGCCGGCGCGGCGCGGATCGACGGGCAGGTCATGGTGTCCGCGGACGCGGTGGGCAAGCAGCTGTTCTGCACGTTCGAGTCCGGTGACGTGCTGCGCGTGCACCTGGGCCTGTACGGCGCGTGGGACTTCCACGGGTCGCTGACCCCGCTGACGCCCGGTGGCTTCGCGGCGGGCAGCATGGGGGCGCCGCGGCTGCGCCGGGCCGTGCGGATGGGCGAGGACGAGCGGGAGGGGCCGGCCGACGAGGGTGGGCTGGTGGTGTTTCCGCCGCACCCGGTCGGTYAGGTCCGCGTGCGGCTGGCGAGCGACGCGACGGTCGCCGACCTGCGGGGTCCGTCGGCGTGCGAGGTGCTCSACCCGGGCGGGGCGGCTGCGGCGATCGGCCGGCTCGGACCGGACCCGGCGTCGACCGCCGACCCGGCCGCCGCCGGGGAGGTCGTCGTGGACCGGCTGACCTCCCGGAACGTCGCGGTGGGCCAGCTGCTCATGGACCAGACGGTGGTCGCCGGGATCGGCAACATCTACCGCGCCGAGCTCCTGTTCCGCGCCCGCCTCGACCCGCACACCCCCGGCCGCCGCGTCCCGCGCGAGGTGGCCCGCGCGCTGTGGGACGACTGGGCCGTCCTGCTGGCCGACGGGATCGAGCGGGGCTACATCCTGACGCGCGAGGACCTGTCGGCAGCGGAGCGCGCACAGTCCGCCACGGACACCACCCTGCGGCACTGGGTGTACCACCGCACCGGGCTGCCGTGCCTGGTCAGCGGCACCCCGGTGGTCGTCGAGGAGATGGCCGGCCGCAAGCTGTACTGGTGCCCGACCTGCCAGGTCTGACCGACGGCGTTCAGCCGGTGATCTCCCGGTAGGTGTCGATCAGGGTGACGAACTCCGACCGCAGGCCGTAGGGGTCGTCGCCGAGGGCGGCCTGGGCGCGTTCGCGTGCCCGGGTGGGGTCGGCGTCGTCGGCATACTGCGAGTCGGTCACCGCGAG
>NZ_JBFUHU010000238.1:0-5844 GCF_056402235.1 Cellulomonas sp. P4_B5_2 | reverse complement strand
ACCCCGGGGACCTCGACGGGCCGCTGCGCCCGACGGCTCGCCGCACACGCGAGCTGCTGCAGGCCGCCGCGGACGCCTGCGCCGGCGACCCGCTGGTCGCCACGGAGCTGCGCGGGCTGGTGGAGCGCTTCGAGCGACCGCTGACCGTCGGGTTCGCGGGACTCATCAAGTCGGGCAAGTCGACGCTGCTCAACGCGCTCGTGGGTGCGCGGGTGGCGGCGTCGGACCTGTCGGAGTGCACGCAGACCGTCACCTGGTACCGGTACGGGRAGACGCCGCGCGTCGCCGTGCACCCCCGGTCGGGCCGCTCGTGGGAGAGCCCCGCGATGGCGGGTCGGACCGGGCTCCAGCTCGACCTGCGCGGAGTGCCCGTGGACGAGATCGACCACGTCGACGTGTGGTGGCCCGCGCCGGTGCTGCGCGAGCGCACGCTCATCGACACCCCGGGGCTCGACGCCCTCTCCGGGGTGGCGTCGCGCCGGTCGCACGAGTTCCTCGCCACGGACGCGGTCACGTCGGCCGTCGACGTGGTCGTCTACCTGGTGCGCCAGGTGCGGCGCGCGGACGTGCGCTACCTCGAGGACCTGGCGCGGCTGCGCGGCGAGGGTTCCGTCGCCAGCACGATCGCCGTGGTGGCCCGCGCGGACGAGGTCGGCGCCGGACGGATCGACGCCCTGGTGTCCGCGGAGCGCCTCGCCCGGCGCCACCGGGAGAACCCGGACGTGACCCGGCTGTGCGGGGTCGCGCTGCCCGTGGCCGGCCTGCTCGCCGAGACCGCGCAGACCCTGCAGCCGGACGAGGCGGCCGACCTGCGCGCGCTCGCCGCGCTGGACCGCACGGTCGTCGAGGAGCTGCTGCTGTCCGTGGACCGCTTCCGGCGCCCGTCCCTGTCCGTACCGGTGTCCGCGCACGCGCGCGCCGAGCTGCTGGACCGCCTCGGCATGTTCGGTGTCCGCACCTGCCTGGCCCTGCTGCGCGGCAACCAGCTCGACACGGCCGAGCTGACCACCGAGCTGTCCCGGCGCAGCGGCGTGGAGGAGCTCCGCAGGTCGCTCGACGTCGCCGTCGAGGGCCGCGACCGGCGGCTCGCGCAGGACGCGCTCGCCCGGATGCTCGACCTCGTGGGCGACGACCGGGTGCCCGAGGTGGCTCGCGCGGCACGCCGGCTGCTCTCCGCGACGCGTCCGCTGCACTCCGACAGCCCCACGGTCAGCGCCGGCGCCGCAGCTCCCTGAACCATCGGCCCGAGGGTCGGGAGGCCAGGATGACCGAGCCGATCAGGGCGAGCCCCGCCTGCGCGAGCAGCGCCACCCGGTTGAGGTCGCGGATCAGATAGACGTCGGAGTCGGCCAGGACGTCCTGCACGAGCAGGACGATCGCCGCGCCGAGCAGCCCGAGCAGGACCAGGCCCCAGCGGGCTCCCCCGTGCCCACCGGCCGTGCGGAGCACCAGCACCAGGTGCACCAGCCACACCAGGACGAGACCACCGACCATGATCCAGACGAGCACGCTGGCGGCGTCCTGCGCGGTGGCGAGCGTGGTCGTCGGGTCCCGCTCGACCACCTCGGCGGCGAAGCGGTCGCGCAGCTGCGGCTGCGAGCGCACGATCGACCCGGCCGCGAGCAGCCCCGCCGCGAGGCTGCCGACCCAGAAGCTGATCCCGGTCGAGACCGCCCCCGGCATCGGCGGCGGCGCGCTCGTCGCGACGAAGCCCACCCCGCCGACCTCGGGACGAGGGGGCGGCTCGGCGCCCACGGGCGGGCGCTGCGGCTCCTCGTCGGTCGTGGTGGACTCGTCGACGGCGGCGTCCTCGTGCGCCGGCGGGGTCGCCTGGCCCTCGGGCTCGCGCGCTGCCGGCGGTGACATGCTCCCCACGCTAGTCGCGACCCCGGTGGCACCGCCGGGGTTCGGACGGGAGGGGTGCCGCCCGTCCGAGAGACGACACGAGCCCCCGACCCGGCGGGGGTCAGGGGCTCGCTCGCGGGCGGTCAGGCGCTCTTGGTGCCCTTCGCGGCCTTCTTCTCGGCAGGCGACCCCGCCTCGGCCTTGATCGCCGGCAGCGCCGGGTCGGCCTCGCCGGGCTCGACCGCGCGGGGCTTCGCCGGCACCGACGCGGCGCGGAACTCGGCCCGCGGGTCGTGCAGGGTGCCGAGCGCGACCACCTCACGGCGGAACAGCAGGGAGCCGGTCCAGCCGGCGGCGATCTTGATCTTGCGGTTGAAGGTCGGCATCGCGGCCACGTGGTACGTGCGGTGCAGCACCCACGCGAGGAACCCGCGGACCTTCAGGCGACCGAACATCTGCGCGACGCCCTTGTACATGCCGAGCGACGCGACCGCGCCGATGTTCTTGTGCTTGTACTCCGTCACGTCGGCCGAGCGCAGGACGCGTGCGAGGTTGTCGCCCAGGTGGTTGCCCTCGCGCAGCGCGTGCTGGGCGTTCGGCGGGCAGAACTGGCCCGGGTTGTACAGGTCCGGCACGGCGGCGCAGTCGCCCGCGGCGTACGCGTCCGGCACCGGCGTGCCCTCGGCGTCGACCACCTGGAGGAACGCGTTGCAGGTGACCCGGCCCAGCTTGTCCAGCGGCAGGTCCGAGTTCTGCAGCACCGGGTTGGCCTTGACGCCGGCCGTCCAGACGATGGTCTCGGCGTCGAACTCCATCTTGTTCGAGAGGACCACGTGGCCGTCGACGCAACTGTTGAGGAAGGTCGACAGGTGGATCTCGATGTCCCGCTTGCGCAGCTGCTCGAGCGTGTAGCCGCCGAGCTCCTCGCTGACCTCGGGCAGGATCCGCGGGGAGCCCTCGACCAGGACGAAGCGGACCTCCTCCTGCTCGATCGCCTTGTAGTACTTCACCGCGGCGCGGGCCATGTCCTCGACCTCGCCCAGCGCCTCGATGCCGGCGAAGCCGCCGCCGACGAAGACGAACGTGAGCATGCGCTTGCGCAGGTCCGGGTCCCAGGTGCTCGCCGCCATGTCGATCCGGTTGAGCACGTGGTTGCGGACCGCGATGGCCTCTTCCACGTTCTTGAACCCGATGCCCTGCTCCGCCAGCCCGGGGATGGGCAACGTGCGCGCGACCGAGCCGAGCCCGACGACCAGGTGGTCGTAGGTGATCCAGTAGGGGTCGCCCTCCTCCGGGGTGATCTGCACGGTCCGCCCGCCGTGGTTGATCTCGCTGACCTTCCCCTGCAGCACGTCGACGCCCTTGAGGGCGCGGCGGTGCGGGGCGACCACGTTGCGCGGGTCGATCGAGCCGGCCGCCGCCTCGGGAAGGAACGGCGCGTACGTCATGTACGGCCGCGGGTCGACGACGACGATGGCCGCCTCGCGCTTGCCGAGGCGCTTGCGCAGCCGCCGGGCCGTGTACAGACCGACGGTGCCGCCGCCGAGGATCACGACGCGGGGCACCTTGCGGGGCTTGCCCGACCGGGCCGTGGCGCCCGCGGCGGCTGGCGTGGTGGCGACGTCGGAGACAGGCGTAGGCATGCCTCAACGGTAGCCGCGCGGGGATGGTGCCGCCCTACGGGGAGCCGGTGACCCTGGGCACAGTGCGGCTCAGGACGGCGCCACCGCGTTGGCGCGGACCATCGTCGAGTACCACCGCGCACTGTCCTTCGGGGTCCGCTCCTGCGTCTCGAAGTCGACGTGCACCAGCCCCCACCGCTGGCTCAGGCCCTCGGCCCACTCGAAGTTGTCCAGCAGCGACCAGGCGTAGTACCCGGTCAGCCGCACTCCGTCGCCGATCGCACGGGCGGCCTGCTGCAGGTGCGCGCGCAGGAACTCCAGGCGCTCGGCGTCCTCGACCGTGCCCTCCGCCGTCGGGTCCGGGATCCCGTTCTCGGTGATGACCAGCGGCGGGGCGTCCGGGTAGTCGATGAGCAGGTCCATGAGCTGGTCGTACAGACCCTCGGGGTGCACCTGCTGCCAGGTGGCCACCGAGGTCGGGTAGAGCGGGACCTGGTTGCCGGCGTCGTCGACCCCCGTGACCCCGTAGTACTGGATCGCCAGGAGGTCGAGCGGCGCGGAGATCACCTCCAGGTCGCCGTCGCGGACGAGTCCCTCGAACGCCTCGGCGTCGGCCGGCAGCTGCCCCGCCAGGGTGCCGATCGCGTCCGTCGGGTACCGCCCGAGGAGGACGGGGTCCAGGAACAGCCTGTTCTCCACCGCGTCGACGCGCACCGCGGCCGCGTCCGCCCCGCGGTCCACGGGGTAGACCGGCAGGAGGTTGAGAGCGATGCCGATGCCACCCGCCGCGCCGCTCGCCCGGAACGCCTGGACGGCCCGGCCGTGCGCGAGCAGCTGGTGGTGGACGGCGGCCGCCGCCTGGTCCACGTCGGTGATCCCGGGCGCGTGCGCACCCCACCGGTAGCCCACGTAGGCGGTCGTCTTCGGCTCGTTGAGCGTCAGCCACGTGGCGTCGACGTCGCGCAGGGCCTCGAACACGATCGCCGCGTAGTCCGCGAACCGGTCCGCGGTGTCGCGCGCCGCCCAGCCGCCGGCGTCCTGCAGGGGTTGCGGCAGGTCCCAGTGGTACAGGGTGATCGCAGGGTGGATGCCCCGCGCGAGCAGGCCGTCGACCAGCCGGCGGTAGAAGTCGACCCCGCGCTGGTTGACCGCCCCGGACCCCGTCGGCTGGATGCGCGGCCACGCGACCGAGAACCGGTACGCCGGCAGACCCAGGTCGGCGAGGAGGTCGAGGTCCGACTCCCACCGGCGGTAGTGGTCGGCCGCGGGGTCGCCCGTCGCACCGTCGGCGATGCGTCCCGGCTCGGCGGCGAAGGTGTCCCAGATGGACGGCCCGCGGCCGTCGGCGGTGGTGGAGCCCTCCACCTGGAACGCCGACGTCGCCGCGCCCCAGACGAACCCCTCAGGGAAGGCCATCGGCTCGGCGGGCGGCTCCCAGCCGGAGTCCGTCGCGGTGGGCTCCGGGACCGACGGCGCCCGCGAGCAGGCGGCGAGCACACCCGCGGCCGCCCCCAGCTGCAGGAGCAGTCGTCGGTCCAAGACCGGACCGGCACCGTGGTCGGGCACGCTGTCAGGGAGTCGCGGTCGGCGAGGGGATGACGCCCTCGGCCCCGATGGAGACATCCGCGGGGGCGTCGAGGGCCGGGGCCTTCGCGAACGGCCACGGCGGCGTGGACGCGTTGGTCCCGACGGGGAGCACCTGCACCCCGTCGTCGCCGTAGACGAACTGCGACGTGGGCGCACCCCGCAGCGGGTACACGTTCCAGCGCGCACGGCCGTCCGCGTCGGTCCGGCTGACGAACGACCACGGCTCGGTGCCCTCGGGGAACCAGTACTGCTCGTAGCCGTTGTCGTAGGTCGTCCGCACCGGCCGGCCGCGGTCGTCGTAGACCTGGACGTCCGTGAGCGGGTTGCCCTCGGCGTCGTAGACGAACAGGTTGCTCACCTGCATGCCGTCGACGACGACCCCGTCGATCGCCTTCTCCTGGAAGATCGTCCGGGTGCCGTCGCCGCCGAACGCGCCGGCGACGTAGGAGTCGTAGACCTCGTCGCGCTGGTGGGCCTGGTCCTGCACCGTGACCAGGACCGGGAGCACCAGGACGACCGCCGTCGCGTTCCCCAGCACGGCGACCCAGGAGACCGACCGCGACTGGAACCAGGCGCCGCGACCCCACTGCACGCTGAGCAGCACGCACAACGCGAGGATCAGCCACAGGGCCAGCTCGGTGGGCAGGAACCGGAGCCGCGCCCCACCGAGCACGTACACGAGCGCCGAGTAGGCGACCCAGCCGCGCGCGATCCACCAGACCGGCCGCAGCGCGACGAGGAACGCCTCCACGGGCGCCCACCACATCAGTGCGCGGAGGCGTCCCAGGGC
>NZ_JBFUHU010000237.1:0-7789 GCF_056402235.1 Cellulomonas sp. P4_B5_2 | reverse complement strand
CCCACGTCGCGTCCGGTGCGGCTCCCGCTACGACGGTCCGTCCACGTCGCGTCCGGTGCGGCTCCCGCTACGACGGTCTGTCCACGTCGCGTCCGGTGCGGCTCCCGCTACGACGGTCTGTCCACGTCGCGTCCGGCGCGGCTCACGCTACGACGGTCCGTCCACGTCGCGTCCGGCGCGGCTCCCTCGTCGGCGGTCACACCACTCCGCGACGGCTCCCGACGATGCCCGATGACACCGTCGTACCCGCCCACAGGTCCGGGTCCGTGCAGCCCTCGGCACAGTGCATCCCGCAGGTGGGGCACACCCAGAGCGTGTGGTGCCGGTCGACCGTGCACCCGCAGGTGACGAACCGCTCCGACGGCCGGCCTGGGCCGCTGGTGGTCCACCGGTGCCCCGCGGGGCAGCCCGGCGGCGGGACCCGCACCCAGCCGCGTGGCGTGCGCTGCCACTTCGACCAGTCGACCTCCCGGATCATCGAACAAGTGTACGAGCAACGCTCGATCGCTCGTTGGCCCCGCTATCGCGTTTGCGCAGGTCAGCGACGAATGTCGGTGGCGGGTCGTACAGTTGTTCTATGTCCGGATCGGGTGAACTCTGCGGCGGGGGGTGAGGGTGATGACGGCGGTGCTCGACGCGGTGGACGTCCTCGCCCACACGCCGGTCGGTGCTCTCGCCGCCCCGCCACGCGTCGCCGCGGACTCACCCGCCGTCGACGGCCTGCCGGCGGACGCACCGTCTGCGCGCACCTCGACCGCGGCGGGTTCCGACCATGGCCCGCTGGTGTGGGGCGACTCGTCCCGCGGTGCGCGGCCTGGCGCGGCGCCCGCGGTCCGGCCCGGCGCACGGGTGGTCGATCTGGGTCGCGTGGAGAGCTTTCCGCTGCCGGGCGTGGCGGTCGGGGAGCTCGCCGCCCTGCTTGCGGACCTGCCGCTCGCAGACGTCTCGGACACCGCCCTGGTCAACGCGGCGACGGCCTGGCAGCAGGTCATCGCGATGGCGCAGGCGAGCCAGGCCGCGGTGATCCGGGAGATCGAGGCCCGCACTCCCGATGCGTCGGCGCGTGTGCCCGACGAGCTCGCGTGCGCACTGGTGTGCACCACCCGAGCCGCCCAGGACCTGTTCCTTCGCGCGTGGGGAGCCGGGCGGCACCCCGCCGTCGGCCGCGCCTGGGCGACAGGCGCGATCGAGGCACGCAAGGTCGACGTGATCCTGACCGAGGCTGGTCACGCCGCGCCCGGTGTGGTGGACGGGGTCGTGGCCGACGGTCTCGCGCGTGCCGGGGACATGACCGCTCCACAGCTCACCCGGCACCTGCGCGCCACCGTGATCGCGACCGACCCGACCGCCGCGGAGAAGCGCCGGGTGGCCGAACGGGCGCGGCGCAGCGTGGAGCTGGTCCTGGCCCCGGACGCGATGGCCCGACTGATCGCCTACCTGCCCGCGGAGCACGCGACCGCAGCGTTCACCGCGATCGACGCCCTCGCCGGGCACGCCGCCCTGGACGGCGACACCCGCACCGTCGACCAGCGCCGCGCGGACGCGTTCACCGACGTCTTCACCACGATCCTGGACCGGCAGGCCACCCCCGACGGCGCCCCGCTTCCCACCCGGCACGGGCAACGCGCCGCGCTTCAGGTCACCGTCGCAGCCAGCACCCTGCTCGGCCTGGACGACCAGCCGGCGAACCTGGGCTCCTACGGGCCGATCCCCGCCCAGGTCGCCCGCGAGCTCGCCCAGGACGCGACCTGGCGACGCCTGCTCACCGACGCCTCCGGGCAGGTCTGTGCCGTGGGCACCGTGACCTACCGGCCCGGCGCCGACCTCACCCGGACAGTGCAGGCGCGGGACGTCACCTGCACCTTCCCCGGCCCGGCCACCCGCTGCGAGATCGACCATCGCGTCGCGTACGACCATTCCCACTCAGGCGCCGAGCACGCCCACGACCCGCAGACGTCGATCGACAACCTGCACGCCCTGTGCAAGCACCACCACCAGGCGAAGACCAAGGGCTGGTGGCGGGTCACCCACGACCGTCGCACCGGCGTCTCCACCTGGACCGACCGCCACGGCCTGACCTACGCCCGCCACCCCGCTCGGATCCTGGTCGCCCCCAGCGCGTTCGAGCACGGCCCACCACCCCCACCACCCCGCGACTGGGGCGACCCACCGTTCTGACCTGCGCTGAGCCGCTGTCGAGTGTGGAGCCCCGCCGCGCGTGCGCGGATCAACCGCACCAGTCGAGCCGGCCGCAGGAGCCGCCGGTCGGATGAACCCTCGGTCGCGTCGACCTGAGAGACCTCGGCCACCGACCTACTGAACTCGGCCCCGTCGACCTACTCGATCTCGGTGTGGCCGCCCCGATCCACCGACCACCGCCACGGGGTGGGGTCCGGGACCGCCGACCGTTCCGGCTGCACCTGGAGCTCGGAGCCTCCTTGGGCGAGCCGGGCGATCAACTCCGCGACGGTGACCCGCGACGGCGCACCGGACTCGTCGAACGTCACGGGGACGTCCCGTCCGGCGATCGTCCCGCGGGCGTCGCACCCCCGTCCGCTCCGTGGACGACGACCGTGCCGCTCGCTGTCGGTGGTCCACGCCAGGATGGGGCGATGGACATCGACGACGCCCGGCGGTCGGCGCTCGCGCTGCCCGAGGTCACCGAGCGGGAGAGCTGGGGGCAGCCCGCCTGGTTCCACCGCAACCTGATGGGGCGGATGTGGGACGCCGACCGGCTCACGGTCCGGGTGGAGGACGACGGGGAGCGCCTCGCCCTGGTGGAGCAGGTGCCGTCGCTGTACTCGACGACCGACCACCACGCGGGCACCAACCTCGTGCTCATCGCGCTCGATGTCGTGGATGCCGAGACCCTGCGGGCGCACCTCGCGGAGTCCTGGTGGTGGGCGGCACCGCCCGTGCTCCGGCGCCGGTACCCCCACCTGGGCCCGCCGGACGAGGTCTGAGCCGGGGAGCACGGCCTAGGCTCGCAAGAAACGAGGGACGAGGGAGCAGATGACCGAGCCCGACTGGGTCCGTCACGCGATCTGGTGGCACGTGTACCCGCTGGGCGCCGTCGGCGCGTACCCCGGGGAGCCGCCCGGCCCGGACGAGCACCGGCTCCGCCGTCTGGTCTCCTGGCTCGACCACGTGGTGGCGCTCGGCGCGTCCGGCCTCCTGCTCGGCCCCGTGTTCGCGTCGACCACGCACGGCTACGACACGGTCGACCACCTGCGCATCGACCCGCGTCTCGGCGACGACGGCGACTTCGACACCCTCGTCGCGGAGGCCCACGGACGGGGTGTGAAGGTCCTGCTCGACGGGGTGTTCAACCACGTCGGCCGGGACTCCGCGATCGCGCGTCGGTCGGTGGACGCGATCGAGGGCCGGTCCGACGACGAGGTCTGGCTCCTGCGGGACGCCGAGGGCGCGTTCGTCGGGTTCGAGGGCCACGGGGCCCTGGTCACGCTGGACCACGCGCACCCGAGCGTCGTCGACTACGTGGTCCGGGTGATGAACCACTGGCTGGACCGCGGCGCGGACGGCTGGCGGCTGGACGCGGCCTACGCGGTGCCGACGACCTTCTGGGCGCAGGTGCTCCCCCGCGTGCGGGCCGAGCACCCGGACGCGTGGTTCGTCGCCGAGGTCATCCACGGCGACTACCCCGCGTTCGTGCAGGAGTCGACCGTCGACTCGGTGACGCAGTACGAGCTGTGGAAGGCGATCTGGAGCTCGATCAGCGATGCCAACCTGTGGGAGCTCGCCTGGTCGCTGACGCGGCACGACGAGTTCCTCGAGTCGTTCGCGCCGCAGACGTTCGTCGGCAACCACGACACCACCCGTATCGCCAGCACCATCGAGGACCCCCGGCACCGGGCGCACGCGGTCGTGGTGCTCTGCACGGTCGGTGGCACCCCGACGGTCTACGCGGGCGACGAGCTGGGGTTCACCGGTGTGAAGGAGGAGCGCGAGGAGGGAGACGACGCGGTCCGCCCCGAGCTGGCCGTCGACGGCCCGGGAATCGTGGAGGATGCGGTGCTCCGCCTGCATCAGGACCTCATCGGACTGCGTCGTCGGCATCCGTGGCTGCATCGCGCCCGAACGACCCAGGTCGCTCTGACCAACACGACCTTCGTGTACGAGGTGCGCGACGGGGACGACGCGCTGCTCGTCGCGCTCAACCTCGACGACGAGCCGCTCGCCCGCCCTGCCGGCGAGGTCCTGGCCTGCGACGACGCCAGCCGCGAGCGGGACGACGTCGCGCCGCACGGCTGGGCGGTCGTCGCCCCGTAACGCCGGGAAGGGCGGCACGGGACGACGTCGCGCCGCACGGCTGGGCGGTCGTCGCCCCGTAGCGCCGGGAAGGGCGGCGCGCCGGTACCCAGCCGGCCCACCGCCCCTCCCTCACCGCACCCCCGGCGGGATCACCAGGTGGACGGCGCGGGGGGCACCACCACCGGCGGACGGTCGTCGCACGTGATCGTGTTCGGCAGCTGCCACGACCCGAACCAGGGACCGGTCGTCCCGCCACCGTCGTTGCCGCCGAGGTCGATCGACGACCACTCGGACCCGGTGGGCGGGAAGTTGAACGACCCGCAGTTGTTGATGCCGACGGCACCGACGTTGCGGGCGTCCACGTTCTCGAACGTCGCCGACCCGGCCGCCCGGGCGCTGAGCACCGAGGTGCCGGTGCCGTCCACGCGGATGTCCTTGAAGCGCAGGTTGGTGACCGAGTAGAGGTCCTTCACGGGCCAGTCGGCGACGACCATGATCGCGTTGTAGGTGTTGTCGAGGAAGTGGTCGCCGACCACCTGGACGTCCGCGTCGATGTTCCCCTGGAGCGCGTAGAACCAGATCGCCCCGAGCCCGATATTCCAGTTGAGCTCATAGGTGCCGGCCCGGACGGTCGTGTTGTCCGTGATCCAGAGGCTGCCGGTGAACGGCTCGGCGCCGAACCGGGAACCCACCTGGATGCCGCTGCCCTCGCGGATCGGGTCGGCGACGAGGTTGCCGACGAGCGTCGTGTCGTGACCGCCGTAGATCGCGATCCCGTTGGCGAGCGTCGGCGTCTGGACCGTGTTGTTCTCGAACCGGTTGCCCGAGTTGGTGGTCGTCTCCGCCCACATGGCCAGGCCGTCGTCGCCGGTGTTCCGCACGACGTTGTTCGCCGCCACGGAGTTCGTCACGCCGGTGTGGAAGTTCAGCCCGTCAGCGATCTGGTCGACGAGGTAGCTGTTCCTCACGACGAGGTTGTCCATCGGGCCGTCCACCCACACGCCGACCTTGGTGTGCTGGATGTAGAGCCCGTCGATCGTGGAGTCGCTCAGGGCACCGCCGATGCCGTTGACCTGGTCCGTGTCGATGCGCTCCCGCACGTCGCCCTGGATCGCGAACCCGGACAGGTGGACGTTCGACGAGCCCCCGACGGACGCGTCCTTGCCGTAGAACCCGACGCCGGTGTGGACCGAGCCGTCGGGTGCCGGGGTGGACAGCGCCACTTCGCGACCCCGGATGATCGTGTACCAGCTGCCGGCACCCTCGATCGTGACGTCGTCGACGACGATGTGCCGGTTCACCTGGTACGTCCCCGGCGGCACGTACACGTGCAGGTCCTTCTTCTGCGCGAACGCGATGGCCTTGTCGAACGCGTTCGCGGAGTCCTTGCGGCCGGACGGGTCGGCGCCGAAGAGCAGCACGTTCGCCGCCTTGAGCCGGACGTGCGGGAGCCCGACCTGCTCGGAGTCGAGCAGGTCGATGGTGGTCCAGGCGGCGTTCGTGCCCTGCGGGGCGGTCAGCCGGACCTTCGCACCCGCGGGGTAGGTGCGACCGAGCAGCAGGCGCTGCTCGTCGTAGAAGTGCATCGGCCGGAACGGCGTGGTGATCGTCGGGGTGGGGGTGGTCGCCGCCGGCACGCAGCCGCACTCGGTGATCCACCAGTCGGGGTGCAGCAGCCCGGCGTTCGGGTCGTTGGTGAACGGGTACTGGTTGTACAGCCACGAGTACTGCGAGGTCAGGGTCACGGTCCGCTTGCCGGAGCCGTTGACGGTGACGTCGAGGGGGGCGGTGATCCCACCGCCGGTCGCCGAGTCCGGGATCGCGTAGCGGACGGTGAGCGCGTTGGCGGCCTTCGGCAGCGTGAACTCCACGTACTGCCCGGGCAGGAGCTGCACCGCCGAGCGTCCCGACGCCTCCGCGGGCAGCGTGTACGCCGTCCGGTCGGGACCGATCACGGTGCCGGTGGTGACGGCCTTCTCGGCCTCCTGCTCGAGGAACGGGACGGTCGCACCCCGGCCGCTGACCAGCGCGGGGTCGAGGGCCGCCCGGGTGACCGGGGTGGGCACCGGCGCGGGCGGACGACCGTGGGCCGACGCCGCACCGCCGGTGCCGACGACGACGGCGACGGCCAGCGCGACGGCGAGCACGCGGGGTGCCCGACGACGGCCGGACCAGCTGACTGTGTTCCTCACGGAGCGCCTCCTTGCGCAGCCGGGACGGCGCTGGGGTGACAGGGGGCACCGCGCCGCGTGGACGGGACACACCGTACGTTCTGGACAATCGGGTAGACAAGATCGAATCGGACAAAGCAAGAACTTACGCATCTGGACGCAAGATCAGTTCGCGAGCCGACGGAGGCGCAGTCGATGCACCGCAGGAAGCGGGTGCACCGGGACTGTCAGGCGTCCAGGTGGCTGACCTCGTCCCACACCTCGGCCCAGGAGCCGCGCGGCCCGTCGCACACCTGCACCGCCCCGCCCTGCTCCTCGTTGTCCACGTCGACCCCGTTGTCGACGACGCCCACGTCCCGGCACCCGACCGCCCACGCCGGCGGTCCCCCGTACCCGACCAGGACCACGGGTCCGACCGGTCCCGTCGGCGGCCCCCACGCGGCGTACCCGTTGTGGCCGCTGAACACCGGGACGTCGGACCCGTACCACTCGAGGGCGCCGGCCTCTCCGTAGTTCGCGGTGACGACGAGCCTCGCCCCGCTGTCCGCGACCGCCTGACCGACCTCGTCCACGAGAGCCGGCCAGCCGATCATCTCCGCCTGGTCGTCGTTGATCTCCGGGTACACCGAGGCGCCGAACGGCCGCTCCGGCAGGAGCGGCAGGGCCGCGGGCCAGGCGACGAACGCGCCGAGCCCGAGCACCACGCCGGTGACCACCAGACCTCGTCGGGACCACCGCTCCTCGAGCCCGCACGCGCCGGCCGCCAGGAGCACCGGGACCGCACCCACCACGTAGTACGCCTTCCCGCCGCTGACCAGGAACACCACCACCAGCAGCAGGAACGCCCACGCCAGCGGCTTCGCCCGCACCAGCACGGGCTCGCGCAGCAGCCGCACGAGCCCGTAGAGCCACAGCGCGGCGGCGACCGGGCTGAGCTGGACCAGCAGGAGCCCGACGAACTCCAGCCGCGGGCCGAGCCCGGAGTACTCGTCGCGGATGTCGGCGGCGAGCTCCAGCTGCGGCCACCCGTGAGTCGCCTGCCACACGAGGTTCGGCAGCCAGATCAGGACGGCGAGGCCCGCGCCCGCCCAGGCCCACGGCGAGCGCAGGTGGTGCCGGACCTGCGGGGTCAGTGCGACGCCGACGACGATCCCGACGAGCAGGAACGCCACGAGGTGCTTGTCCAGCAGGGCCACCCCCGAGAGCACGCCGACCACCAGCCACCCGCGCGGCGCATCGCGGGACAGCGTCCGCAGCACGACGTACACGATCGCGACCCAGAACAGGGTGTCGATCGTCGTGGTCGACAGGATGTGCCCGAGGGTCACGACGACCACCCCGGTGCC
>NZ_JBFUHU010000236.1:5960-9701 GCF_056402235.1 Cellulomonas sp. P4_B5_2 | reverse complement strand
CAGGGCGGCGAGCACGACGACGGCAGCCGCCGCGAGCGCGCTCGGCACGTGCAGCGCGACGAGCGAACCGGGCGCGACGAGGTCCGCGGCACGGGCGATCAGCGGGGTCAGGGGCGGCTGGTCGGGGTAGCCCCACGCGAGGCGGCGGCCGGCGGCGACGAAGTAGAGCTCGTCCCGGTGCGGGCCGTAGCGACCGGACAGGGCGACGAGCACCGCGAGCAGCGCGCCCGCGGCTGTGAAGACCCAGAGCGTCGCGAACGGAGCCACGGCCGGGAGCTCGCCGGGACGCCGGCCGACGTCGGCGACGACCACACGCGGACAGTAGCGAACCGGCCGCGCGCTGCGGCAGGGGGCGGGTGAGACTGGTGCGCATGATCACTGCACCGATCCCCACCCTGACCCTGCCCGGAGGGCAGATCCCCGTCGTCGGCCTCGGCACCTGGCAGTCCGAGGGCGGCGAGGCCGAGCGCGCGGTCAGCGCGGCCCTGCAGCTGGGCTACCGGCACATCGACACCGCCACCGGCTACGGCAACGAGGCCGAGGTCGGCCGCGCGCTGGCCACGGTCGGCATCGACCGCGACGACGTCTTCCTCACCACCAAGCTGCCCCCGGACCACGCCGGCCGCGCCCGCCGCACCCTCACCGAGTCGCTGGCCGCACTGGGCACCGGCCACCTGGACCTCTGGCTGATCCACTGGCCGCCTAACCGCCAGGCGTCGCCGGAGACGTGGCAGGTGTTCCGCGAGGTCCGCGACGAGGGCCTGGTCCGCTCGATCGGCGTGTCCAACTACTCGATCGGGCAGCTCGACGAGCTCATCGCCGCCACCGGCGAGGCCCCCGCGGTCAACCAGATCCCGTACAGCCCGCGCGACCACGACCCGGACCTGCTGGCCGCCCACCGCGAGCGCGGCATCGTCGTCGAGGGGTACAGCCCGCTCAAGCGGACCAGCCTGGACTCCCCTGCCCTGGTGACCGCGGCGGAGGCGCACGGCGTCACCCCCGCGCAGGTGGTGCTGCGCTGGCACGTGCAGCACGACGTCGTCGTCATCCCGAAGTCCACCCGGCAGGAGCGGATCGCGGCCAACCTGGACATCCTCGGGTTCGAGCTCACGGGCGAGCAGATGGCGGCGATCGACGCCCTGCGCTGACCGTCGGCACGTCCGAGCCTGCTCACTCCAGCAGGTAGGTGTCGTCCGAGGTGGGCGACCAGCCGATGAGCATCCCGCCGTAGACCTGGACGTCGAACACGTCCTCGGGGTACGGGATGAAGCGGGTCTTCTCCCCGGTGACCAGGTCGTAGCCGGTCATCCCGGTACCGGTCGCGTCGGCGCCGAGCTGCTCGATGCTGCCCCCGGTGAAGGCGGAGGACAGGAGCAGGTCGCGCCCGTCGGTGGTCAAGGCCCCGATCGAGGACGAGGGCAGGTCCTGCTTCCAGACGACCGCTCCCGTGCGTCCGTCGAGCGCGGCGATCCCCGTGCCCGTCGTGAGGTACACCCTCCCGCGCGCGACCAGCGCGTACCCGGTGGACTGCAGGTCGACCTCCCACCGAGGATCCCCGGTGCGCCGGTCCCACGCGTACAGGTGGTCGGACGAGGTCACCACCAGGTCCGGCACGCTGCCGTCGTCGACGACGAGGTTGATCAGCCCGCCGTCGAGCCTCACGTCGGAGGCTGGGTCTCCGTCCGCCGCGAGCAGCGTCGTGGACTGGACCCCCGTGGAGGCGTAGTCCTGGAGGACGAGGTTGCCCGTCATGGCGTCGGTCCCGTACCCGCCGTGCTCGCTGTCGGACGTCGACCACAGGTCGTCGCGGACCGACTCCCCTGACGCGGACACCAGACCGAGGCGGCTCCCGACGGAGTAGACGACGACGTCCCCCGCGCGCATGAAGCCCCAGTACTGCGAGCCCTCCTCCCCGCCGGTCTCGTCGATGCGCGCACGCGGATCGTCGTACGTCCACCGCTCGTCGCCGGTGCGCAGGTCGTACGCGACGACCTCCAGGCGCTCCGTGTCCCGCGTGCCCACCAGCAGCAGCCCGCGCAGCACGGCGAGCTGCGCACCGGCCTCGACGGCACGCTCGGACAGCACCCGCCCGTCCTCGGGGTCGAGCACCATCGCACGGGTGGTCGTCGCCGGCACGCGCTCGTCGAGCCCGTTCCCGTCCTCGTCCGTCGAGTAGCGCGTGAAACCGTCGGTCACCAGGCACACCGCGACCGACGCCACCTCGTGAGGGCCGACGTCCGACTGGCAGCCGCCGCCGTAGCTGTTCTCGAGCGACCCGGCACGCTCGGCGTTCGGCCCGAGCAGGGGCGTGGACCAGAGCGTCGCGCCGGTGCGCCGGTCGACCGCGACGAACGCCTGTGACCCGTCCGCAGCGACGTCCAGGCTGGAGGTCACGCCGTTCGCGGCCTTGACCCCGCCCCAGAGCGCGTAGACGTCGGCCCGCGAGATCGCGCGCACCGCGGTCAGCTCGTCCCCGAACGGGGGCAGGACCCCCGGAACGGCGGCGAGCCGGGCGACGGCCGCCTCCTCGCGAGCGTCCACCACCCACTGCGTCCCGACGAGTGCCAGCGCGACGACCGCGACGCCGACCACGACCCAGATCCGTCCTCGCCGCGACCGCGCCGGCTCCGCCACCAGCTCGACGGACGGCTCCTCGCCGTCGAGCAGCTCGACGTCCTGCATCCCGCCACCCCGCGCCATGGCGGGACCCTACTCGTTCGTGCTGGTCAGCCGAGGACCGCGAGCCTCCCGTCGTCGCCCCAGCCCAGGAACAGGTGCCCGACCGCGAGGCTCGACCGGAGCCCGTCGGGGAGCGGGACGCGCCAGACGGTCMGGCCGTCCTCCAGTGCGTAGGCGACGAGCTCACTGCGGGGTCCGCCGACGACGGGCTGGTCGGCGGCGACCAGGAGCTCGCCGTCCGTGACCAGGAACCCCGGCACGTTCCCCTCGGCGGTGACCCCCCGCCAGACCACGTCCCCGGTCCTGCCATCGAGCGCGACCACCCCGGCCTGCGTGCTCAGGTACACCCGCCCGTGCAGGACCAGCGCGTTCACCGACGCCACGACGTCCGACTTCCAGCGCGCGTCACCGGTGGACCGGTCCCAGCCGCGCACGTTCCCGCCGGACGTGAGCACCAGGTCCGGCACGCTCCCGTCGTCGACCGTGAACGGCAGCACCTCACCGGGCAGCTCGACGTCCGCGCGCCCCCGCTCGACCAGCGTGGACCACAGCCCACCCGAGCCGCTGCTGTACAGCAGGACGGCGCGGCCGGCGACGGGGTCGACCGCATGGTCCGCGTTCCCGGGCCGGCTGACGCGGAGCACCTGTCCCGAGGGCGAGAGCACCGTGGCGGTCCAGCCGGGGATCGTGACGCCGACGAGCCCCTCGACCGCGAACAGGCGCACCTCCCCGGCGAATGCCCGGCGGTCGGCGCCCGGCAGCGGCGGGCTGAACCGCCAGCGCACGTCGCCGGTGCGCAGGTCCCGACCGGTCACCTCGGTCCGGCCGTCCCGACCGGGCACGCCCACGACCGCGAGCCCCGGCAGCGCCGCCAGCGTGGTGGCGCCGGGTGCGGGAACGTCGGCGGCCACCCGCCCGTCGGCGGTGTCGAGGACCACCACGCGGGTGCTCGTCGCGGGCTTGCGGGTCTCGACGCCCTCGTCCCCGTACTGCACGARGCCGTCGCTGACCAGGCACGCCGCCTGCCGGGGTGCGCCCTCGTCGGCCGGCACGGGCACGCAG
>NZ_JBFUHU010000236.1:0-5951 GCF_056402235.1 Cellulomonas sp. P4_B5_2 | reverse complement strand
CCGACCGGTCCAGCGACCGCGCCCGGTCCGGGTCGGCCCCGACGAGCGGCGTCGAGAACCGCTGCTCCCCCGTGCGCTGGTCGAGCGCGACGAACGACTGGGACCCGTCATCCGCGACGGACAGGCCGAGCGCCGCGCCGCCGACCTCGATGCCCTGCGTGAGCACCCCGGTCTCTGCGGGGTCCGGCCGCCACAGGACGCCGACGTCCGCGTCGAGCGCGCGCACGACGCCCGGGGTCGCCACGAGCCGGGCCGACTCCGCACGCTCCCGGACGTCGAGGACCACCTGCGTCACGACCAGCGCCGCGACGACGGCGCCGGCGGCACCCCCGACCCACCACCACAGCCGCGCAGGGCGGGCCGACGGAGCCGCGACGGGCGCCGACGACTCGGCCGGCTCGTCCAGCTCGACGTGCTGCATCGCACCGCGCGGCATTGCCCGACGCTAACCCCGGAGGCCGGCCGCGGCGCGCGCACATCGGGTGAGACTCACGAATCCCGCAGCCGGCGCTCCAGGTACTCCTGCTCGGCGCGGTTCGAGGTGCGGGTGAGCGCCTCGCGGTAAGCCGCCGCCGCCTCCGCCCGGCGGCCCAGGCGGCGCAGCAGGTCGGCGCGGACCGCGGGGGCCAGGGGATGGTCACCGGCGCCCGCGAGCGCGGCGAGCCCAGCCTCCGGGCCGCGGTCCATGCCCACCGCGACAGCTCGGTTCACCTGCACCGCAGGCGACGGGACCACCTCCACCAGCTGGTCGTACAGGCCGACGATCCGCCCCCAGTCCGTGTCCCCCGCCGAGGCCGCGGTCGCATGGCACGCCGCGRTCAGCGCCTGCAGCTGGTACGGGCCGACGCGTTCCCGCAGCACCGCCCGCCGCAGCTCGGCCAGGCCCGCCTCGATCGCCCCGCGGTCCCACGCGGACCGGTCCTGCTCCTCGAGCGGGACCAGCACACCGTCGTGGTCCGTGCGGGCCGGCGTGCGCGCGTGGTGCAGGAGCATCAGGGCGTGCAGACCCGCGACCTCCGGGTCGTCCAGCGCCAGACCGCTGAGCACGTGCGTCAGGTCGATCGCCTCGTGGCAGAGGTCCACCCGTACCAGGTGCGGTCCTGCGGTCGCCGCGTAGCCCTCCGTGAACACCAGGTAGAGCACCGCGAGCACGGCGGGTGTGCGCTCGGGCAGCTGGGCGGCGGACGGCACCCGGTAGGGGATGCCGGCGACCGCGATCTTGCGCTTGGTGCGCACCAGCCGCTTGGCCATGGTCGGCTCTGGCACCCCGAACAGCCGGGCGATCTCCGCCGTCGTCAGGCCGCACAGGGTGCGCAGCGCCAGCTCCACCCGGGAGGACAGGGCCAGCGCCGGGTGGCAGCAGGTGAACAGCAGCCGGAGGCGTTCGTCGGCGATCCCGCTGGCCAGGACGTCGAGATCCGGCTCGTCGGGCTCGACCACCAGCGCCCGGAGCTTCTCGGCGCCGACGCGCTCACGCCGGATCCGGTCGATGGCACGGTGACGCGCGGTCGTGGTGAGCCAGGCGCGCGGCACATCAGGGATGCCGTCCCTCCGCCAGGTGCGCAGGGCCGACGCGAACGCCTCCTGCGCGCACTCCTCCGCCAGGTCCCAGTCCCCGGTGAGCCGGATCAGCGTGGCGACGAGCCGTCCCCAGTCCCGGGCGAACGTGTCTGCGAGGACCTGTTCGACCTCGTCGGTCACGTCGTGCGCACCGGGCGCACCTCGACCTGGCCGATGGCCGCCGCGGGGTGCGCCGCCGCGATCGCGACCGCCTCGTCGAGGTCCGCGCAGTCGACGAGCGCCAGCCCGCCGACCTGCTCGCGCCCCTCGGCGAACGGGCCGTCGGTCAGCAGGACCTCGCCGCCCCGCAGACGCACGGTCGTGGCGGTCTCGCTGGGGTGCAGACCGACGTGCGCGCGCAGCACCCCGCGCCGTTCCAGGTCGGAGAACCAGGCGTCGAACGACGCGAACGCGCCTTCGCGCATCCGCGACGCCGCGAGCTCCTCGTCGGCACTGATCAGCAACAGGTACTGCATGTCGGCTCCCCGCTCTCGAGTGGTGTCCTTCATGGACGAGCGCGCAGGGCCAGGATGGACAGCATGGCGCGAGGTGTCCATGACACGAGGCGCTCTTCGTCCCCCTGGTGACAGCACCCCTTCGACACCCCCGGAGAACCCCATGGAGACGCTCACCTCCGCCGACGGCACCCCGATCGCGTACGACCGCGCGGGGGACGGGCCCGCGATCGTCGTCACCACCGGCGCGTTCAACGACCACACCACCTGCGCGCACCTCGCCGCGCGCCTGACCGGCGACCACACCGTGGTGACCTACGACCGCCGCGCCCGCGGGCTCAGCGGCGACACGGCCCCGTACGCGATCGAGCGGGAGCTCGAGGACCTCGCCGCGATCATCCGTGTCGCGGGCGGCAGCGCCGCGGTGTTCGGGTACTCCTCGGGAGGGATCCTCGCGCTCGCCGCGGCCGCGGCCGGGCTGCCGATCACCCACCTCGCCCTCTACGAGGCGCCGTTCGCGCTGGGCACCCTGACCGCGCGCGCGGCCGACCTTCCGGCGCGGATCGAGGCGCTGGTCGCCGACGGGAGGCCCGGGGACGCGGTCGCCCTGTTCCAGACCGAGGGCATCGGCCTGCCCGCGACCCTCGTCGAGCAGATCCGCTCCTCGCCGGCCTGGCAGTCGCTCGTCGCGATCGCACAGAGCACGGTCTACGACGCCACCATCACGGCGACCCTCGGGGTACCGACGCCGGCCATGCGCGCCATCGACGTCCCGACGTGGGTGATCACCGGCGCGGAGACGTGGCCCGGCCTGCCGGAGTCCGCCGCCGCGCTTGCCGGGCTGCTCCCGCACGCCAGGCACGTCGTGGTACCCGGTGGCGCCGACCACGGCATCCCACCGGAGGCCACCGCGGCAGCCGTGCGGGAGCTGCTGGCCTGGTCACCAGCGGTGCGCGACGTCCACGACCACGCGTGACCCGGTTCCCGGACCGTCCAGGACGAACACGCGGAACGGCAACCGCGCCCTGACCCCCAGGCCGAGGCTGGTGTAGCCCTCGAACGTCCCGGCGAACACGACCTGCCGGAACGTGCGGTAGCCGGAGACGTTGCGCAGCTCGAGCTTGTTGGCCGGCGAGTACGTCGGGTTGCCGTTGACGTCGTACGCCGGGTCGTTCACGGTGATCTGCAGGGCCGCGCCGCCGCGGGTCGGGATCGGCTCGCCGGAGCCGTCCTGCACCACCTGGGCCACGTAGGACACCGTGTACCCACCGACGTCGCCCGCGACATCGACCACGAGCCGGTCGTAGCAGCTGTGCCGACCGGTCCGGACGTTCACCACCGGCGCCTGCGACAGGGACGGCGCCGACTTGGTGAGCGACCCCCACACGAGGCCGCAGTAGGGCGCCGCCGTGGCGGGCGATGCCGGGATCATCAGGAACGTGCCGACCAGCAGCAGGACCGACAGGAATGCACGCTTCATCGCACGACTCCTCCGTCGCGCGGGCCCCCGCGGATGGATGCCCGGTCCTCCAGTTTACGACCGGGGAACCTTGACATAACGGGTGAAACGGCGCCGCTCAGAGCTCGGGGACGCACTCCCCGCGGCCGAGCGCAGCCAGTCCGGTCAGGTCCCCGACGCCGAGGTCGGAGACCCCCTCCTGCGCCTCGGGATACATGAGCTGCGTCGTGTCCTCGACGTGCTGGAGCCCGACGAGGTGACCGACCTCGTGCAGCACGATGGACCGGGCGATCGCGTCGCCGCCGGGATGGGTGGAGGACTCGGCGAGCTGCGGGGCGTCGAGCACCACCTGCCCGGTCACGTAGACCTCCGGCCCGTCCGCCAGGCTCACGTGGACGCTCCCGGCGGCGCCGGYGACGAAGCCGGCGAGGGTCGCGTCCTCCCGCGGCGAGGACCAGCTGAACAGCACGGGCGCCCACCGGTCGCCGTAGCGCTCGGGCTGGTAGGCCTCCCGTCGGGGCGACGGCGCCTCGGTCGTCGTGCCGTCGTCGACGAACTGCAGCCCCGTGGCCAGCGAGATCCGCGCGACGGCGTCCGCGATGAGCTGCTGGCCCCCGTCCGGCGCGGCGTCCGGGCGCGTCACGTAGTGGATCGGCCGGCACGGGTCGTAGGCGACGGGCGTGGCGCGGTCGTCCTGGACCGCCACGTAGGCGAACGAGGCGCTCGTCCCCGGCACCGGGGCCGGCGTCCCGAGCGCAGCCGACGCGGCGCCCGTGCCCGGGGTCGGTGCGTCCGGGTTGCGGGCCGCCGTGGGAGTCGGCTCCGGGGCACCCGCCCAGGCGAGCACCTGCGGCAAGCGTCCGGACTGGACGACCCACGTCCCGCCCGCCAGCGCGGCGACCACGAGCACGGCCACGACCGTCGACGAGCGCGACGTCGACCTGGCCGACGGGTCCGGTGCGAGCGAACGTCCGCGGCGCACGCCGACGCGCCGTCGGCGACGGCCCCGCACCCCGCCCGGAGCGTCTGAGGTCCGCGCCTCGGGCGGTCCGGCACCGCGGGCGGCGGCCTCGTCGATGACCCACTGCGGCACCCGCCCGGACGGCGAGCGTGGCAGGTCGTCCGGGGCCGGAGGCCCAGCAGGTCCGTTCACCGGCACCCCTCGCTCAGGGGCCCGGGACGGACCCTCGACGTCATCGGCACGGCGGCGCGCTCGCTGGAGGGTGTGCGCGCAGAAGCCCGGCCGCCGGAGGGAGGGTATCCGGAGGCCGGGCTTCGCGTGGGCTACTTCAGCCCGGTGGACAGCGCGCTGATCAGCTCGCCGTTGGACGTGTCACCCGACAGCTCCCAGAAGAAGGCGCCACCCAGTCCCTTGCCCTTGGCCCACGACGTCTTGCCGGCCAGCGTGCTGGGCGTGTCGTAGCCCCACCACTCCGAGCCGCACTTGGCGTACGCCGTCCCGCCGACGGTGCCCGTGACCGGGCACTTGTTCTTGAGCACCTTGTAGTCTTCGATGCCGGCCTCGTACGTGCCCGGCGCGGCGCCTGTCGCCGAACCCCCGGGTGCCGTCTGCGTGACCCCGGTCCAGCCACGGCCGTAGAAGCCGACGCCGAGCAGGATCTTGTTGGCCGGGACGCCCTTGGCGATGAGCTTGTTGACGGCCGCCTCGGTGTTGAAGCCCGCCTGCGGGATGCCCGTGTAGGACGTCAGCGGCGAGTGCGGTGCCGTCGGACCCGTCGGGTTGAACGCCCCGAAGTAGTCGTAGGACATCGGCATGATCCAGTCGAGCTTCTGCGCTCCCGCGGCGTAGTCGGCCGCGTCGATCTTGCCGCCGGTGCTGCCGTCGGCGGTGATGGCCGCCGTGATCAGCTTGCCGCTGCCGAACTTGGTGCGCAGGGCCGTGATGACGTTGTTGAACGACGCCGGGCCGCTCGAGTCGCACGACAGCYCGCACGCGTTCGGGTACTCCCAGTCGATGTCGATGCCGTCGAACAGACCGGCCCAGCGGGAGTCGTTGAGCAGGTTGTAGCAGGAGTCGGCGAACGCGGTCGGGTTGGCCGCCGCCTGCGTGAAGCCGGACGACCAGGTCCAGCCGCCGAACGACCAGATGACCTTGAGGCCGGGGTGCATGGCCTTGAGCTTCTTCAGCTGGTTGAAGTTGCCGCGCAGGGGCTGGTCCCACGTGTCGGCGACGCCGTCGACCGAGTCCGCCGCGGTGTACGCCTTGTCGTAGGCCGCGTACGAGTCACCGATCGAGCACTGCCCGCCGGTGGTGTTGCCGAACGCGTACAGGATGTGGGTCAGCTTCGATGCCGAGCCGCTCGTCTCGATGTTCTTCACGTGGTAGTTGCGGCCGTAGACGCCCCACTCGGCGAAGTAGCCGACGAGCTTCTTGCCACCCGGGGGCGGCGGCGTGGTGGTCGTCGGCGTCGGGGTCGGAGTGGGCGTCGTGGTCGTCGTCGGGGTGGGCGTCGGTG
>NZ_JBFUHU010000235.1:0-10538 GCF_056402235.1 Cellulomonas sp. P4_B5_2 | reverse complement strand
CAGCGACCGGTCGTGCACGCGCCCGAAGCCGGCGATCGTCGCGGCCTGGATCGCGTTCGGCAGCCCGTCCTGGTCCACCACGGAGGCCCAGGCTGCGGCCTTGGCGTCGGCGGTCGGGACGGCTGCACGCGCGGCCGCTGCCGCCCGCTGGCCCGTGGCCGTGGCGTCGTCCGCCAGCTGCGCGGCGATGTCGGCGTCTCCGGCACGCCCGCCGGTCACCAGCGAGGTGAGCAGCTCCCAGCGCAGGTCCGTGTCGATGGACAGCCCCTCGAGCGTGGCGTGACCGTCCAGCAGGTCGCGGACGGCGTCCAGCTGCTCGGTCGTCGCCGCGCGGCCTGCGAAGGACTTGACCAGCTGCAGCTGCGTGTCGGAGCCGGCCTCGGCTGCGCGCGCGAGGGCGAGCAGGCGGTCGGCTGCGGCGATCTCCGTGGCGGACCGGTGCTCCGGTGCCACGTACAGGTCGAGCGCGGTGGACAGCTGGCGCAGGAGGACGAGCACCACGGAGGAGTCGGTCTCGTGCGCGATGTTGTTCAGCACCAGGTCGACGAAGTCCCGCGCCGGGGTCTCCCCGTCGCGCGTGGCGTCCCAGGCGGCGGTCCACACGAGCGTGCGGGGCAGCGAGTCGTCGAACTTGCCCAGGTGCTCGATCGACGCGGCCAGCGACTGCTCGTCGAGCCGGACCTTGGCGTACGCGAGGTCCCCGTCGTTGACGAGCAGGAGCGTCGGGCGCTGCACGCCGACGAGCTCCGGCACCTCGGTGCGGGGGCCGTCGATGTCGAGCTCGACGTGGACGGTCCGGACCAGGCGGCCGGTCGTCGGGTCGAGGTCGTAGCCGCCGACGGCCAGGCGGTGCGGACGCTGCACGGGGTGCTCCGCCGGCACCTCCTGCAGGACCGCGAAGGACGTGATGACGCCGGCGTCGTCGACCTCGAGCGACGGGCGCAGCAGGGTGACGCCGGCCTTCTCCAGCCACAGGCCCGACCAGGCGGACAGGTCGCGGCCGCTGGTGGTCTCCAGCTCGGTGAGGAAGTCGCGCAGCTCGGTGTTGCCCCACGCGTGCTTGGCGAAGTACGCGCGCACACCGGCGAAGAACTCGTCCTGGCCCACCCACGACACCAGCTGCTTGAGCACGCTCGCGCCCTTGGCGTAGGTGATCCCGTCGAAGTTGACCTCGACGTCCTCCAGGTCGCGCATGTCCGCCACGATCGGGTGCGTGGACGGCAGCTGGTCCTGCCGGTAGGCCCAGTTCTTCTCCAGCGACGAGAACGTGGTCCAGGCGCTCGTCCAGCGGGTGGCCTCGGCGGTCGCGAGCGTCGACATGTACTCGGCGAACGACTCGTTCAGCCACAGGTCGTCCCACCAGCGCATGGTCACCAGGTCGCCGAACCACATGTGGGCGAGCTCGTGCAGGATCGTCACCGCGCGGCGCTCGATGGTGGCGTCGGGCACCTTGGACCGGAACACGTAGGACTCGAGGAACGTGACCGCTCCCGCGTTCTCCATCGCGCCGGCGTTGAACTCCGGGACGAAGAGCTGGTCGTACTTGGCGAACGGGTACGCGACACCGAACGCCCGCTCGTAGAAGTCGAAGCCCGCACGCGTGAGGTCGACGATGTTGTCGGTGTCCAGGTGCTCCGCCAGCGAGCCGCGGCAGTAGACGCCCAGGGGGATGGTGCGGCCGTCCTGGCTCGTGAGCTCGCGGTGCTCCGCGTGGTACGGGCCGGCGATGACCGCGGTGATGTACGACGAGATCCGCGGGGTGGTCTCGAACGTCCAGGTCGCGGTGCCCTTGTCGACGCCGCCGTTGCGGTTCACGCCGTCCTCGACGACCTCGGGCATGCCGACCTGCGGGTAGTTGGACACGACGGTCCAGTGCGCGGGCGCGGTCACGGTGAACGTGAACGTGGCCTTGAGGTCGGGCTGCTCGAACACGGCGAACACCCGCCGGGAGTCGGCGACCTCGAACTGCGAGTACAGGTAGACCTCGTCGTCCACGGGGTCGACGAAGCGGTGCAGGCCCTCGCCGGTGTTCATGTACGCGGCGTCGGCGACGACGAGCAGCTCGTTGCTCGCCGCGAGGTCGTCCAGCCGGATCCGCGAGTCGTCGACCACGTCGGCGACGTCCAACGAGCGGCCGTTGAGGGTGACCTCGTGCACGGTCGGCGCGATGAGGTCGATGAAGGTGCTCGCGCCCGGCGTGGCGGTGAACCGCACCCGGGTCCGGGAGGCGAACGTCGTCGGGCTCGTCGTGAGGTCTAGCTCGACCTCGTACGACTCGGCGGCGACGACGGAGGCGCGCTCGCGCGCCTCGGCACGGGTGAGGTTCTCTCCAGGCACGCAGGTACTCCTCGGGAGTCGATCGGTGGGGCTCTTGGCCGGGTCGATCATCGCACGCAGAGGCGTGCGGCCTAGGGTCGTGGCGTGCACGCGACCTACGACGCCGTCATCGTCGGCGGGGGCCACAACGGCCTGACCGCCGCCGCCTATCTGGCTCGCGCGGGGCGGACGGTCCTGCTGCTCGAACGCGCCGACCACGTGGGCGGCGCGACGCTCTCGGCGCGGGCGTTCCCCGGGGTGGACGCGAACGTGTCGCGCTACTCCTATCTCGTCTCGCTCCTGCCCCGACAGGTCCGCGACGAGCTCGGGCTCCGCGTCGAGCTCCGCCGCCGCCGGATCTCCTCGTACACGCCGGAGGACGGCCGGGGGCTGCTCGTGGACACGGCCGACGACGCCGCCACCGCGGCCTCCTTCGCCGACGTGGGGGCCGGGGCCGACGTCGGCGCGTGGCGCGCGTTCGGCGCACGCACCGGCGCGCTCGCCGCGCGGCTCTTCCCGACGATGACCGAGCCGCTGCTCTCCGCCGCGGACGCGCGCCGGCTGCTGGGCGACGACGACTGGCGCGACCTGGTCGAGCGGCCCATCGGCGAGCTGGTGGACGCGACGTTCTCCTCCGACCTGGTCCGCGGGGTCGTGCTCACCGACGCACTGATCGGCACGTTCGCGCGCGCCCACGAGACCGGCGGCCGCCCGAACCGGTGCTTCCTCTATCACGTGATCGGCGGCGGGACCGGGGACTGGGACGTGCCGGTGGGGGGCATGGGCGCCGTCGCGGGGGCGCTCGAGGCTGCGGCGCGGGGGGCCGGTGCGGAGCTGGTGACGTCGGCCGAGGTCGTCGCCGTCGACCCGGGGACGACCGGGGACGCGGAGGTCGTGTGGACGGACGCCGACGGCGGCGAGCACCGCGTGGGCGCGCGGCACGTGCTGGCCGCCTGTGCACCCGCGGTCCTCGACCGGCTGCTCGGGCGGGCCGCCGGGGACGCGCCCGAGGGGGCGCAGCTGAAGCTGAACATGCTGCTCACCCGCCTGCCGCGGCTGCGCTCGGGCATCGACCCGCGCACCGCGTTCGCCGGCACGTTCCACGTCCACGAGTCGGCGACCGAGCTGGAGGCCGCCTACCGGCAGGCCGCCGCCGGTCGCATCCCCGACGTGCCGCCGGTCGAGACGTACTGCCACTCGCTCACGGACGACTCGATCCTCGGGCCTGGGCTGCGCGCGACCGGCCACCAGACGCTCACCGCCTTCGGCCTGCACATGCCCGCGCGGCTCTTCGTCGCGGACCCCGAGGGCTCGCGCGCCGCTGCGCTCGCGGCCACGATGCGTTCGATCGACAGCGTGCTGGCGGAGCCGCTCGAGGACTGCCTCGCGCGGGACGAGGACGGGCGCCCGTGCCTCGAGGTGCGCAGCCCGGTCGACCTCGAGGCGGACGTCGGGCTGCCCGGCGGGCACATCTTCCACCGCGACCTGGCGTGGCCGTGGGCGGAGCGCGCCGACGAGGTGGGCGGCTGGGGCGTCGAGACAGCCGACCGGCGCGTCCTGCTCGCCGGGGCGGGCGCGCGGCGCGGTGGCGGCGTCAGTGGGATCCCCGGTCGTGCGGCGGCGATGGCGGTCCTGGGGACGGTCTGAGGAATACCGCGGCGCGCCCCTATGGTTGCGCGAGGCATCGACCACCCCGGAGGACACCTGTGACGAGCACGCCCACCGCCCGACCCGTCGTCGACTTCTGGTTCGACCCCGCGTGCCCCTGGGCGTGGATGACGTCACGCTGGATGGACGAGGTGAGCGCGATCCGCGACGTCGACGTCCGCTGGCACGTGATGAGCCTGTCCGTGCTCAACGAGAAGCGCGAGCTCCCGGACACCTACCGCGAGCTCATGGACGACTCGTGGGGTCCGGTGCGCGTGATCATCGCGGCCGCCCGCGACCACGGGGATGCCGTCATCAAGCCGCTCTACGACGCGATGGGCACCCGTCGCCACCCGGGCGGACGCCGCGACACGTCGGCGATCATCGCCGAGTCGCTGGCCGAGGTCGGACTGCCCGCGGAGCTGGCCGACGTCGCCGGGACCGAGGACGTGGACGCCCTGCTGCGCGAGTCGCACGGTGAGGGGATCACCCTGGTCGGCGACGACGTCGGCACCCCCGTCGTCGCGATCGACGGGGTCGGGTTCTTCGGACCCGTCATCACGCCCGCGCCCACCGGTGAGGCCGCCGGTCGCCTGTTCGACGGGCTCGCATTGATTCCGACGACGGGTCCACCGGCGCGACGGCGTCGAGCACGCCGTCGGGGAGCTCGTCGGCGACGTCCACCGAGCCGCTCGCGTTCGCGTCCCCGACCGGCAACATCGCGTGCACCATGTCCGTCGACGGCGTCACGTGCACCATCGCCAGCTACACGTACGCGCCCCCGGTCGTGGCCGGCTGCACCGAGGTCACCGGTCACGTGCTCGTGCTCAACGCGGACGGCGTGGCGTTCAGCTGCGTGAGCGGCCCGCCGCCTGCCGTCGCCGGTGACGACGTGACGGTGCTGGAGTACGGGTCCTCGACGAGCGTCGGTGACTACACCTGCCGCAGCGCCACGGACGGGGTCCAGTGCGTCGACGCGTCCGGCGTCGGCTTCCAGCTGGCCCGAGCCAGCTGGTCCGAGCTGCCCGCCTGACGACGAGCAGCCCGGACCCAGCCCAGCATCACCAGATGCGGACGCGGTCCTCCGGGGCCAGGTACAGCGCGTCGCCCGGCTGCACGTCGTAGGCCGCGTAGAACTCGTCCACGTTGCGCACCACGCCGTTGCAGCGGAACTCGTTGGGCGAGTGCGGGTCGGTGGCGAGCCGGCGGATCATCTCCTCGTCGCGGCCCTTCGACTGCCACACCTGCGCCCACCCGAGCAGCACGCGCTGAACGCCGGTCAGCCCGTCGATCACGGGCGCGTCCTCCAGCGGGGTGCCGAGCGCGATGCGGTACGCCGTGAACGCGATCGACAGGCCGCCCAGGTCGCCGATGTTCTCGCCGATCGTCAGCTCGCCGTTGACGTGGTGCGAGCCGTCCAGCTGCACGGGGGAGAACTCGTTGTACTGGTCGATCAGGGCCTTCGTGCGCGTCTCGAACTCGGCGCGGTCGTCGGCCGTCCACCAGTCCTCGAGGCGCCCGTCCCCGTCGTACTTCGACCCCTGGTCGTCGAAGCCGTGGCCGATCTCGTGGCCGATCACGGCGCCGATCCCGCCGTAGTTCACCGCGTCGTCGGCCTCGGCGTCGAAGAACGGCGGCTGCAGGATCGCGGCCGGGAAGACGATCTCGTTCATGCCGGGGTTGTAGTAGGCGTTCACCGTCTGCGGGGTCATGAACCACTCGTCGCGGTCGATCGGCTTGCCGATCTTGCCCAGCTCCCGGTCCTGCTCGAACGCGTACGCGCGGCGCACGTTGCCCAGCAGGTCGTCGGGGGCGACCTCGAGCGAGGAGTAGTCGCGCCACGTCGCGGGGTAGCCGATCTTCGGGGTGAACGCGTCCAGCTTGGCCAGCGCCTTGGCGCGTGTCTCCTCGCCCATCCACTCCAGCTGCGAGATCGACTCGCGGTAGGCGGCGACGAGGTTGGCGACGAGCTCCTCCATCCGTGCCTTGTGCGCGGGCGGGAAGTGCCGGTCGACGTAGACCTTGCCGACGGCCTCGCCGAGCACGCCCTGCACCAGCGACACCCCGCGCTTCCACCGGTCCCGCAGCTCCTGCGCGCCGGTCAGCGTGCGGCCGTAGAAGTCGAAGTTGGCCTCGACCAGCTCGTCGGACAGGTAGGGCGCGCGGTCGGAGATGACGTGGAACGTGAGCCACGCCTGCCRGTCCTCCAGGGGCTCGCTCTGCCACAGGGTGGCGAACGCCTCGGCGAACGACGGCTCGCGCACCACCAGCTGCTCGAACGCGCCGACGGGGGCGCCGAGGGCGATCACCCACGAGTGCCAGTCGAAGCCCGGCGCGCGCTCGGCCAGCTCGGTGAGGGACAGGGCGTTGTACGTCAGGTCGGCGTCCCGGTCCTTGACCACGTCCCAGTGCCCGGCGGCCAGCTTGGTCTCGAGGGCCACGATCCGCCCGGCCAGCTCGTCGGCCTGCCCCTCGTCGGCAGCCGCGCCACCGAGAGTGAGCATGCGCGCGACGTGCGGGCGGTAGGCGGCGAGCACGGACGCGTACTGCTCGTCGCGGTAGTAGGCCTCGTCGGGCAGGCCCAGACCGCTCTGCACCAGGTGCACGGCGTACCTCGTCGGCTCCTTCGCGTCGTTGTCGACGTAGAACTGCACCGCGCCACCGGCCCCGGTGCGCTGCAGGGCGCCCAGCGCGCCGGTCAGCTCGGCCTGCGTCGTGGCCGCCTCCACCAGCGCGAGGTCCGTGCGCAGCGGGGCGGTGCCCGCGGCGGCGACGGCGTCGGTGTCCATGAAGGACGCGTAGACCGCGCCGACCTTGGCCTCGACGGAGTCGGCCGCACCACCGGCCGCTGCCGTGGCGCCGGCGTCCGCGATGATGTCGCGCACCTGCTCCTCGGCCCGGTCGTGCAGGGCGCGGAACGAGCCGTCCATCGCCCGGTCGGCGGGGATCTCATGGCTGGCGAGCCAGCGGCCGTTTACGTGGGCGTAGAGGTCGTCCTGGGGACGGACGTCGGGGTCGAGGGCGGTGAGGTCGATGCCACTGCGCGTCATGGGCACAGCCTACGGACGGGTTGCGGCCCGGCGAGATCGGTTATGCCGAGGGCGGACCGGGACCTCCGCACGGTGCGGCAGGATGGGCCCATGCGTATCCATGTCGCCTCCGACCACGCCGGTTACGAGCTCAAGGTCGCGCTCGTCCAGCACCTGCTCGCCGCCGGCCACGACGTCGTCGACCACGGTGCCGACACGTACGACGCCCTCGACGACTACCCCCCGTTCTGCTTCGCGGCCGGGGAGGCCGTCGTCGCCGAGCCGGGCAGCCTGGGTGTTGTTATCGGCGGCTCGGGCAACGGCGAGCAGATCGCCGCGAACAAGGTCACCGGTGTGCGCGCCGCCCTCGCCTGGAACCTGGCGACGGCGCAGCTGGGCCGCCAGCACAACGACGCGAACGTCGTCGCGATCGGCGCCCGTCAGCACTCCGTCGACGAGGCGCTCGCGCTGGTGGACGCGTTCGTGGCCGAGCCGTTCAGCCACGACCCGCGCCACCAGCGCCGGATCGACCTCCTCGCGGACTACGAGGCCTCCCGCTAGCTCACCAGACGTAGTTGCACATCGGCGCGACGGACGACAGGAACGCGGCCGCCGCGGGCTGCAGGGCGCCGGGCGTCACCTCGGCCACCAGCCCCGCGCGGGCCAGGGCCGCGAGCGACCGGCCACCGAGGTAGGCGGCCCCGAGCTCCCGCACGTCGAGCCGCACGTCGGCGGGATCCTCGGTCCGCGTGACCTCGGCCGGGTACGCGCCGTCGTCCTGTCGGGCACCCGTCGTCAGGCGCCACCGGCCGGCGTTGGCGGGCAGTCGGGTGTCGGTCACGTCGAGCACCACGTCGAGTGGTGCGGCGTACCGACGTCCGGCGAGCGCGACGGGGAGGTCGAGCAGGCGGACCCACAGGTTGTCGTTGACCTTGGGCACCACGGCGCGCGGGTTCTCCAGCAGCAGCAGCAGCGGGTCGTCGAGGGGGAGCATCGGCCCCTCGACCGTCGCGGTGAGGTCGAGGTCGAGCAGGAACGACCACAGGCGGTGCGTCGCGGCCGCGTCGAGCGCGACCGCCTCGCGGACCTTGACGATCCCCGCCGGGCCGCCCTCCGCCCAGTTCTCCTTGCGCCGGAACAGCGCGAAGGCGCGCGCAGCCCCGGAGGCGTCGTGGACCGTCGCGATGCGCAGCGGCTCGGCGCCCTCGCGCCAGGCGGGCGGGTCGACCAGCACCCGGGTGCGCCACACGTCGGTGTCGCGGGTGATCCAGCCGGGCCGACCGGCGCCGGCGGCGCGGTGCACCTCGTCGACGAGCGCGCTGTGCGCGGCGACGTCGGCGGTCGCGAGCCGGACCGTGAGCTCTTCGGAGCCCGGGGCGGCGCGGAGGGCGGCACCACGGCCGATCTTGACGCGGACGTCGTCGGCGGCTGAGCCGTACCCGTACCGCCCGTAGATCGCGTGCTCCGCGGCGAACAGCGCGGACACGGGCTCGCCGCGGTCCAGCGACCGCGCGAAGTGCGAGTCGATCATCGCGGTGAGCAGTCCGCGGCGACGCTGGTCGGGTCGGGCGCCCACCCAGGTGAGACCCGAGCACGCGATCGACGTCCCGGGTACAGGCATGTCGTGGGCATAGGACGCGTGGACGGCAGCGAGGCCCCCGTCGGGATCCTCCACGGCCTGTGCGCGGTCCCACGCGAAGGTGATCGGCACGATCGCGTCGGTCTCCGCGTTCGAGTCGAAGGCGAAGGCCAGGCGGTCGACCTCGAGGAACTCGTCCTTGCGGTCCTCGGGTACGTCGACGAGGCGGTATCCGGCGGGAAGGGGGCTCATACCCCCATCGTCGGGTACCGGACGCGTGCGTAGCACCCCCATTTCCGGTCTCGGGACCCGTGCAATGACCTGCGGATACGCTCACCGGGTGCGGGGGACGCGGCGGGCGCCGGAACAGGGGCTCTACTCGCGCGCCTCGCTCGCGGCGCGCCGCTGGAGCGGCCGCTCGCAGGTGGTCATCGTGGCGGTGCTGGTGCTCTGCGCGGCGCTCCTCGTGGTCGGCATCCTCAAGCAGCCCGAGTGGTTCCCGCCGTCCGCCTTCCTGCTGCTGATCGTCGTGKCCGTGTTCCTGCTCCGGCTGCGCCAGCTCGCGGTCCTGGGAGCGGTCGTGATGGCCTGCACCTGGGGCCTGTGGGTGTGGGGTGCGCCCACGATGATCCCGGGCGTCCTCGTGGTCGTCACGGTCGCCGTGATCGCCAGCATCGCGTTCGCCCGCGGGCGCGAGCGGCTCGGCCTGCAGGGTGCGCCCGGCGACCTCATGCTGGTCGACCTGCGCGACCGGCTGGCTGCCCACGGGCGCGTCCCGCCGCTGCCCGCCGGGTGGCACGTGGACAGCGAGTTCCGCTCGGCGCACGCCGACGGGTTCTCCGGCGACTTCATGGTGGCGGGCTCGCGCTCGGGCAGCTCGGCGCTCGAGATCGTCCTGGTGGACGTGTCCGGCAAGGGGCTGGACGCCGGGGTCCGCTCGCTCCAGCTGTCCGGCGCGTTCGGAGGGCTGCTGGGCGCGATGCCACGGGAGGAGTTCCTCGGAGCCGCCAACCAGTACCTGCTCGACCAGGCGTGGGACGAGGGGTTCGCGACGGCGATCCACGTCGCGATCGACATGACCACCGGCGACTTCTGGGTGTGCTCGGCGGGTCACCCGCCCGCCGTCCAGCTGCACGCCGGGTCGGGTCGGCTCGCACTGCTCGACACGGTCGGCAGCCCCGCGCTCGGGGTCGTCCCCGACATCCGCAGCGAAGCGCGGGCCGGCCGGCTGGAGCGCGGCGACGTGCTCATGCTCTACACCGACGGCGTGATCGAGGTGCGCGGCGGGGACCTCGACCAGGGGATCGACCGGCTCATGGGGGTGGCGGACCGGGTGCTCAGCCCCGGTCGCGGCTCGGCGGCGGCGGTGCTGGCGGGGGTGCGGGCGGGCGATGACGACGACCGCGCCGTGGTCCTGGTCCGCCGCGACTGACCGACGCTCAGGGCTGGATCGACTGCGCCAGCCAGTCGGCGTAGCCCGCGCGCCCGCCGTCCGGTCGCAGGTGGATGTCGTCTCCGTACAGCCAGCCACGGTTGGCCGTCGCCAGCGTGTTCCAGTCGAGGACTCGGACGTTCGGGTACTCGGGTGCCACGCGGGCGAAGAGCTCGTTGTCGAACGCGGCCCACGTGCGCGGGACGTGCACGTTCACCAGGAACACCCGCCGGTCCGCCGTGAGGTCCAGCAGCGACCGCAGGGTCGCCTCGTCGATCGGTCCGTTGGTCCCGCCGTGCACGATCACCGTGTGGCCGAGGGTGCCCGCGGCCGCGGCGGCCCGGACCAGGTCGACCATCACGGCGAACTGCCGGGAGACCTCGGCGTCCACCGCGATGCCCCGGGCGCCGAGCTCCGCCGCCGCGCCCAGCATCACGGAGTCCCCGAAGCCGGAGGCGCCGCCGACCGTCTCGACCGGCGGGGGCGGCACCGCGGGCGCGACCGGGGTGGTGGTGCTCGGCGTCGGGACCGGGGT
>NZ_JBFUHU010000234.1:0-7179 GCF_056402235.1 Cellulomonas sp. P4_B5_2 | reverse complement strand
GTCCTCGCCGCTGCCCTGGTGGTGGCCGGCRTCGACCCCGCGCTGGTCGAGCCCGTCGGGCTCACGCCCGTGCTGGGCCACGGCGCCCCGGTGGGCGAGGTCGTCGCGGCCTTCGGCGCATGAGGGCGGTCGTCCAGCGCGTCACGCGCGCGTCGGTCACGGTCGACGGGATCGTCGTCGGCAGGATCGACCGGCCCGGTCTCGTGGCGCTGGTCGGGGTGACCCCCGGGGACGGGCCCGCGCAGGTGGAGCTGATYGCGCGGAAGATCGCGGAGCTGCGCATCCTGCGCGACGAGCAGTGCGCGGTCGACGTCGGTGCGCCCGTGCTCGTCGTCAGCCAGTTCACGCTCTACGCCGACACCCGCAAGGGCCGCCGGCCCACGTGGAACGCCGCCGCCCCCGGTCCGGTGGCGCAGCCGCTGGTGGACGCCGTCGTCGACGCGCTGCGTGGCCGTGGGCTCGAGGTGGCCACCGGGGTGTTCGGCGCGGACATGGCCGTCGAGCTGGTCAACGACGGCCCGGTGACGATCCTGCTGGAGTCCGTGCCCGACGCGTGACGGGCTAGATGTGCCCACAGTCGGTGGTCACGACGCTCAGCAGCTCGAGCCCGGTCGGCGCCGCGGGCGGGTCGACCACGGCACTGTCGGCGCCGTCGACGAACGTCACCCCGAAGCCGTCGCGGCAGAAACCACCGGCGTTCTCCGCCCGCCACCCGGACGCCACCAGGCCCGCGCCCACCTCCGACTGGGCCGCGCCCGCGTCCGGCACGGCGTACAGGTGGACGACGCGCGAGCACTCCTGCAGGCACAGGGCGTTCTCGACGCTCGACGTGGTCATCAGGTGCGCACCGGTCGCCACCGGGAGGGACGCACCGACGCTCGTCATGCGGGCGAGGCTCGGACCGCCGAGCGTGCCGAGCGCCAGCCCGATGGCGAGCAGGACCACGGCCGAGCCTGCGAGGAGCGCCCAGCGTCGGCGCGCCGCCCGGACGACGAGCCACGTCGGAGCGAGCGCGGTCAGCATCGCGACGACGGCCACCAGCCAGTCGGACTCCCTCCCGGCGGTCCCGGTGAGCAGCAGCACGGCGGCGATGGCGAACGTCCACACGAGCCACAGCACCAGGAGCCCGATCGCGCGGGCGACCCATCGAGGGTTCGCCCGCTGCTCCGACGGGTACAGATCGCCCTCGGAGTAAGCGTCCGAGGGGCCCTACCGTGTTCGCAGGTCTTCCGTCCCCGGCGGACCGGAGACCGACGCCGCTCTGACGGTGCGACTACGTCCCGTCACCCGGTTCGCCACCGGCATCCTCGCCCCGAGGGGCTCCGACGCCTGCGGCCCACCGTGGGCGGGACGACTGCGAGCAACCAACCGGCGCCTTGACGGCCCCCGCGTCGTCATCCGCGGGTCGTCGTGTTGCCACGACGATGTGGTCGTCCGTTCTCCGGTCAGCCCGACATCCACAGCCTGTCCCCACCGGCGCCACCTCCCCGAAGGGCGTTCTGCGCCGCCTGCTCGCGTCCCCGAAGGGGCTTGTGCGTCGAGGTTCCGGTCCTGTCCGAGCGATCGTCCACCCGGTCCACGTGAGCTCCGAAGAGGCCACCTGACCTGCGGTTTCAGTCGACCCGGGTGGGGTCCTTCACCTGTGGTTCTCGATCTGTCGATCTCGATGTGAGATTTCTAGTCCTCCTGGGGAAGGGGCCACAAGGGCTTCCTGGACCTTTCTTTATCCACCGCTGCGCCCACAACCTTGTCCACAGGTTCACCTGCGGAAACATCCGGTTAACACAGGGCTGTGGACAGAATTTGTGGACGAGCCGCGTGTCGTTCACCCGTCCGCGCGCAGCCGCCTTGTAGCCTGAGCACCGGTGAAGGCCCCTCGGAGTAAGCGTCCGAGGGGCCTTACCCATGTCCGCGGGTCATGATGGCGGGGTGCTGATCGAGGCGGTCCGGGGCGACATCACGACGCAGGACGTCGACGTCGTCGTCAACGCGGCGAACTCGTCCCTGCTCGGCGGTGGGGGTGTCGACGGCGCGATCCACGCCGCCGCAGGTCCGGAGCTGCTGGCCGCCTGCCGGGAGCTGCGGCGGACCACGCTGCCCGACGGGCTGCCCGTGGGCGACGCCGTCGCGACCCCCGGGTTCCGGCTCCCCGCCCGCTGGATCGTGCACACGGTCGGCCCGAACCGGCACGCCGGGCAGACCGATCCCGTCCTGCTCTCGTCCTGCTTCGCGCGGCCGCTGGAGCTCGCCGTCGAGCTCGGCGCGTCAAGGATCGCGTTCCCCGCGGTCAGCGCGGGTGTGTACGGCTGGGCGATCGAGGACGTGGCCCGGATCGCGGTCCGTACCGTGCGGGCCTGGCAGGAGGGCGCCGACGCCGGGTGGTCCGAGGGGCACCCGCGGGCCGACGGCATCGAGCTGGTGCGGTTCGTCCTCTTCTCGCCGGCCGCCCTGCAGGCCTTCCAGAGCGTGCTCGCTCCCCGCTAGCGTCGTGAGCATGCCCGAGCTGCTGCCGGCGCTGCCGGATGCCGAGTTCCGCCGCGTGCTGTGCGTCGTGGCCCATCCGGACGACGTCGAGTACGGCACCTCCTCCGCGGTGGCCGTCTGGACCGCCCGGGGGGTCGAGGTGGCCTACCTGGTGCTCACCCGCGGGGAGGCCGGCATGGACGCGTCCCCGCCGGACCGCACCCGCGAGATCCGCACCCGCGAGCAGATCACCGGGTCCGCCGCGGTGGGCGTGACGGACGTGCGGTTCCTGGAGCACCCCGACGGCGTGCTCCAGTACGGGCTGCCCCTGCGGCGGGACATCGCCCGGCGCATCCGGGAGTACCGGCCCGATGTGGTGCTCACCGGGTCGTGGGAGGTCGAGTTCGTCGCCGGGCTCAACATGGCCGACCACCGTGTGGCCGGGCTGGCCACGCTCGACGCGGTGCGCGACGCCGGGAACCGGTGGGTGTTCACCGAGCTGCTGGACGACGACGGCCTCGAGCCGTGGCAGGTCCGCTGGCTGCTGGTGGGCGGCGACCCCCGGCCGACGCACGGCGTGGACGTCACCGGGGACGCGCTGGAGGCTGGGATCGCGTCGCTGGAGGCGCACGAGCAGTACCTCGCCGGGCTGCCCGGGCACCCCGCCCCCCGCGACCTGCTCTCGATGATCACGAGCATGCAGGGACGCGCGATCGGGGTCGGCAACGCCGTGCTGTTCCGTGCCTACGACCTGCAGGCGCCGCCCCCGATGATCGGCGACTGACTATCTGGTGATGTCGCGGCCGTGGGCCGTCAGCGCCCAGATCACGAACACGTTCAGCGCGATGACGATGACGCTCCAGACCGGGTAGTACGGCAGCCACAGGAAGTTCTCCAGCGCGCTGAGGGACGCCAGGAACACCGCCACGCTCCGCGCCCACACCGCTCCCGTGAGCACGAAGTACCCGGCGACGGCGACGACGATCCCGGTGATCAGGTGGATCCAGCCCCACGTCGTCACGTCGAACGAGAACGTCCACTCCGGACCGACCAGGTAGAGCGTGTCGCCGAGGAGTGCGACCAGGCCCTCGACGGCCTGGAAGGTCCCGACGAGCAGCATGAGGACCGCGGCGAAGACGGTCACCCCCACCGCGAACGAGTTCCGGGTCTCAGTCATGGCTGTCCTTCCGAGAGGTGGGTGTGCTGTCTCATCCCCAGACGGCGGCCTCGACCGGCGCGGCCGGTGGCACGTAGGGGAGCCTGGCCATGCGGAACGAGACCAGCAGGCCGGCGAGCGCGGCGACCAGCGGGACGAGCATGGCGATCTGCAGGGCGAGCGGCCGGGCCTCGGTGTTGATCCGGATGATCTCGTCCTGCGTGTCCTGCGGCTGACCGACGAGCAGGTTCTCGAGGTCGGTGGTGCTCACCACCTGGGCGTCGTGCTCCAGCACCTGCGCGACCTGCGTCTGCTCGGCGGCGTCCAGCACGGTGCTCTGGGACGCCATCGACGTGAAGATCGTCGCGAGCGCGGCCAGCAGGATCGCGCCCGCGAACGCCAGGCCGAAGGACAGCCCGAACGAGCCGGCGGCGGAGTTGATGCCCGCGGCCTCGCTGACGCGTTCCTCGGAGATCGGCGCCAGGGTGTAGTTGTTCAGCTGCGACACCAGCAGACCGAGCCCGGACCCGGCGACGAGCAGCGGGAGCACCAGCCACCAGCCGGAGTCCGCCCGGGGCACGACGAGGATCACGGCCGCGACGCCGACGAGCAGGAGCGCGAAACCCCACCGGATGATGCCGCTCGGGTTGTGGGTGCCGGCCTTCTTGCCGGCGACGAGCGCGACGGCGAACATGCTCAGCGACAGCGGTGCGATGGACAGCCCGGCCCCCATCGCGCTGTACTCCAGCACCACCTGGAGGTAGATCGGCAGGGCGATCATGGTGCCGCCGAGGGCGATCTGCTGGAGCGACTGCTCGGTGATCCCGAACCGGAACACCCTGGACGCGAACAGGTCCGGGTCGATCAGGGTCGGCTGCGCCAGCCGCCTGCGCTGGCGGAGCCAGACGACGAGCGAGCCGAGCGCCACCACGCCGACGGCCAGGATCGCGGCCACGGACTCGCCGCCCTCCTGCCAGACCAGGATGCCGAGCACCACGCCGCCCATGCCGAGCACCGAGAGCACGGCGCCGACTCCGTCGATGTGGCGCGATCCCGTGTACGGGACGTCCTTGACCAGGCGGATCCCCGAGAGCACGACGGCGATGATCACGACCTCGAGCAGGAACGCCAGCCGCCACGACAGGTAGGTGGTGATGAACCCGCCGAGCAGGGGGCCGACCGCCGCAGCGATCGCCGCGGCCGCGCCGACCAGGGCGAACGCCTTGCGCTGGGCGGCACCGGCGAAGTTGCCGTGGATGAGCGACTGCATCGCCGGGAGGAGCAGCGAGGCACCGAGCCCGCCGATGACCGCCCAGAAGACGATGATGGCCGTCAGGCTCTGCGCGAGGGTCATGGCCAGGGCGCCGACGGCGTAGGCGAGCAGGCCCACCACGTAGGCCCTCTTGCGGCCGAACAGGTCGCCGATCTTGCTGCCGATGAGGATGAACGCGGCCGAGACCAGCGCCTCGAGGGCGATCGCGGACTGCACCCCGCTGACGGTCGTGTCGAGGTCGCGGACCACGGCCGAGATGGAGACGTTCATCAGCGACGTGTCCACCACGAGGACGAACATCGCCATCGCCAGCAGGATGGCGAGTCGGGGATTCCCCGCGGACGCTGCGGTGTCGCCCTCCGGTGTGGTGGTCATGTCGATCCCCTCGTCTCAGGCCCGGGCGCGCGCCGGGCTCACCGCCTCCGGGGGAGCGAGCACGGGCTGGGTGGCCCTGCGGCGCATGAGCACCTTGTCGATCTCCGCGACGACGGGCAGCAGCAGGGCGAGCCCCAGGCAGGCGAGCCACTGGGACCCGGTGAGCGGCTGTGTCGTGAGCCACCGCTGCAGGAAGTCCAGCTCGGTGGCCAGCACGACGAGGATCACCGGCACCGAGAGCACCTTGACCGCGGTCAGCAGCGGAGCGGCCAGGCCGGACTCCGGCTCGCGGCGCAGGACGAGGCCGGACAGGACCGAACCGAGTCCCATGACGACGAACGCCATCGTCATCGACGCCGTCGGGTGGTCGGCGGCCGGGGTGTCGGGACCGAGCACCAGCGGGATCGCCGAGGCGATGCACAGGATCGCGCCGTTGATGATCCAGCGGCGCACGGCGGGGCCGTTGGTGATCCCGACGTCCGGGTCGCGCGGCGCCCGGTCCATGATCCCGGGTCCCACCGGGTCGAGCATGATGGCGATCACGGGGAACACGCAGACGAAGAAGTTGAGGAACAGCACCATCATCGGGGTCATCGCGACACCGTCGGCGATGTCGAAGACGCTGGCTGCCAGGAACAGGACCACCAGACCGATGAGCTGGCTCATCTGGAAGCGGATGTACGCGGTGATCTTCTGGTAGATGCTGCGGCCCAGCTCGACGGCGTGCACCAGGGTGCTGAAGTTGTCGTCGGTGAGCACCAGGCGAGCCGCCTGCTTGGTGACCTCGCTGCCGGAACCCATCGCGACGCCGATGTCGGCCTGCTTGATCGCGGCGGCGTCGTTGACCGCGTCGCCCGTCATGGCGACCACCAGGCCCTGCTTCTGCATGAGCTGGACCAGCCGGAGCTTGTCCTCGGGGGTGACGCGGCCGAACACGTGCAGGTTCGGCAGTCGCTCCAGCAGCTCCTCGTCGGTGAGGGCGGCCAGCTCCGGTCCGCTGATCGCTCCGGGGCCGAGGCCGAGCTGCCTGCCGATCGCGCTCGCGGTCACCGCGTGGTCGCCGGTGATCATGCGGACCTCGATGCCGGCCTTCAGGGCGATGTCGACGGCCACCTTGGCGGTGGGCCGCAGCGGGTCGACGATGCCGACCAGCCCGACGAACACGAGCTCCTCGACGTAGGACATCGGGTCGGCGACCAGCGCGGCCTCGTCGGCCGGCGTGAGGAACCGCACCGCGAAGGCGAGCGTGCGCAGACCCTGCTCGGCGAGCCGCTCCATCTCGGCCTCGATGTCCGCGCGCATGGACTCCAGCGGGACGGTCCGGCCGGGACCGGCGAGGGCGTGCGTGCAGCGCTGCAGCACGACGTCCGGGCCGCCCTTGACCACCTCGACGAGCGACCGGTCGCCCCGCCAGGGCAGCCAGTGGGCGGTCGCCATGAACTTGTACGCCGAGTCGAACGGCACCTCCGCGACGCGGGGGTACGTCCGACGGCTCTCCTCGGCGTCGATGCCCAGCTTCGCGGCGAGCACCACGAGCGCCGCCTCGGTCGGGTCGCCGATCACGGCGCCCGAGTCGGACACGGTGGCGTCGCTGGCCAGGCAGAGGCCGTACGCCAGCGGGGTCAGGTCCGGGACCTCCGCGCCGGCCGCCTGCAGGATCGTGCCGGTCTTGCCGTACCCGGTGCCCTCGACGGTGAAGTGCTGGCCCACCGTGTAGAGAGCGGTCACGGTCATCTCGTTGAGGGTGAGCGTCCCCGTCTTGTCGGAGTTGATCGAGCTGGTCGCCCCGAGCGTCTCGACGTCGTTGAGGTTCGCGACGACGGCCTTCGCGTCGGCCAGCTGACGCGCCCCGTACGCGAGCATGGCCTGCACGAACGTGGGCAGACCGGTCGGGATCGCGGAGATCGCGACC
>NZ_JBFUHU010000233.1:0-6016 GCF_056402235.1 Cellulomonas sp. P4_B5_2 | reverse complement strand
TCCTCACCAAGAACGAGGACGGCTCGGTCGACGCGATGGAGCTGTCCGACGTCCCCCAGCTCGGAGAGCTCCAGAAGATCGAGGCCGAGCTGGCCGAGCTCCTCGCAGCAGACGACGTCGAGAACCTGGCCGCGGCCATGGATCCCGGGAGCACGGCCGGCGTGCTCATCTGGGAGAACCTCTGGGCCGCACCGTTCGCGTCCGYGGCCCGTCGCTCGGGCGGTCAGCTCATCGCTGACGGCCGCATCCCGATCCAAGCGATCATCGCCTCGATCGAGGCCGACGACGCGCTCGCCCAGGAGGTCTGACATGCCGCTCCGTCCCGCTCGCATCGGCAGGGTCGGCGTCATCGGCCACCCCGTCGCCAAGACTGCCGTCGTCGCCAAGGCCGTCACGCCCGGACCCGCACCCGTCGCGAAGACCGCCGTGGTCGCCGCAGCCGTCACGCCCGGACGCCGGCGCCGCCGCATCTAGCCCGCCCGATCGCCGTGACCCGTCGAGAGGAGTGACGCGCGTGAGCGATCACCGCGGGTTGTGGCGACCCACGTCGATGTCCTGCACCAGGCGATGACGGCATGACGTTCTCCGAAGTGATGGAGCAGGTGGCTCGGGCCTTCGAGGGTCTCGGTGCGGTGATCCTCGTGCTCGGGTTCGTGTGGTCGCTGTGGCTGGCCGTCTCGGCCTGGCGCCGGACGACCAGCGGTCAGACCGGGTTCGTCACGCTGCGACAGTCCTTCGGTGCCGCGCTCCTGCTCGCTCTCGAGGTGCTGGTGGCTGCCGACCTCATCCGCACGGTCGCCGTCGCGCCCACGCTGGAGAACGTCGTGGTCCTGGGCCTGATCGTCCTGATCCGCACCGTCCTCAGCTTCTCGCTGGAGGTCGAGATCGACGGCGTCCTGCCCTGGCGACGAGCGCTCGTCTCGGGTCCCACCCGCATGGCCGAGGCCGCTCGGCGCTCCCGCAACACCCCCGACCTCACCGCGCCGGACGCCGCTCGAGAGTGAACCGCCGCACCCGCGCCACCGAGTCCGGGTGGTCGTGCTCGCGCCGCGGGACGAAGACGGCCGCGGGGCCGGTCGTCGCCTCGCAGCACCACCCGTAGTCGGGACCTCGGACCCTACGAGCGGGACGCGCGACCGTCGCAGGGTGAGGGAGAAGGCACCGATCTGTCGGAGGTGCGCGATGAGCCGAGCGATCGTGGTGGGGTACGACGGGTCCGCGCACGCCGCGGACGCGGTGGAGTGGGCTGCACGGCAAGCCGCACGTGAACGGCTGCCGCTGCGGATCGTCTTCGTCGCACGGACCGTCGTGGACGGGTACGTCGTGAGCGACCGCCCGCTGGACCTGTCCGCCCAGGTAGGCGGTCAGGTGCTCGCGGACGCGACAGAGCGGGCCCACGCGGTCGCCCCGGACCTCGAGGTGACCACGCAGGTCGACGAGCGCGAGAGCGTGGCCGCCGCGCTCACGGAGGAGAGCGAGCGCGCGCACCTGCTGGTCGTCGGGTCACGAGGCCGCGGGGGCCTCGCGGGACTGCTGCTCGGGTCCGTGAGCGTCACCGTCGTGGCCCATGCGCACTGCCCCGTCGTCGTGGTCCGCCGCCATGCCGAGGCGGCCACCCCCTCGACGCCCCGGCCGGTCGTGGTCGGCGTGGACGGCTCCTCCACGAGCGCGCAGGCCGTGGACGTCGCGTTCGACCAGGCGTCCCGTCGCGGCGCGCAGCTCGTCGCCGTGCACGCGTGGGAGCTGCCCTCGGTCATCGGGCCTGTCCCACCCTGGATGCCGGAGGAGGTCGAGGAGCTCCGTGTCGCGGAGAGGGTCGTCCTCTCCGAGAGCCTCGCGGGACACGCGGAGCGGTATCCGGACGTGGAGGTCCGCGCGGTGGTGCGCCGCGGCGCACCCGCCTCCGTCGTCCTCACCGCGGCCGACGACGCCGAGCTGCTCGTCGTCGGGTCCCGGGGGCGGGGCGGGTTCCGCGGCCTGCTGCTCGGCTCCGTCAGCCAGACGGTGCTGCACCACGCGACGTGCCCCGTGATGGTCGTCCACCCGACCGGCWGAACGCGTGGGGCTCGGTGGTCACCGGCCGAGCTGCAGCCGTCCCGCGTCTCGCGGCAGCACGGCGACCGGACAGTCGGCGTGATGCAGCACGGCCTGGCTCACGGAGCCGAGCAGCAGCCCGGCGAACCCTCCGCGGCCGCGGGAGCCGACGACGACGAGACGCGCCGAGTGGCTCTCGGCGATCAGCGCCTGGCGAGCGTCACCCTCCTGCACCACGCGTTCGACTGTCACGCCGTGGGCGTCGGGACGCCGCAGGGCTGCGTCGACCAGGTCCATGTCGGCCGCAGGAGCTCCGTCCGACGGCACGACCGTGACCACCCGCAGCGTGGCTCCGTGCGCGGCCGCGTAGGCGAGCGCGAGCTCCGCCGCGGGCATGGCGCCGCCGCTGCCGTCGACCCCGACGACGACGGGCCCGGCCGGCGCGGTCCGCCCACGAAGGACGAGGACCGGGCAGCGTCCGTGCGTGACGAGGGCGACCGCGACCGAGCCGACGAGCAGCCCGGTGAACCCGCCGAGCCCCCGGTCCCCGACGACCACGAGGGCTGCGTCCACGCTCGCGCGCAGGAGGACAGGTGCAGGCGCTCCCGTCACCACGCGGCCGGTGACAGCGACGTCGGGTGCGGCGCGCCGAGCCAGCTCCACCGCCTCCGCCACGATGCGGTCGGCCTCGTGTCGGAGCCCGGAGCCACCCGACCCACCGACGAGCGCCCCCTCGGGCACCCGCAGCTCGGGCCAGACGAACGCGTGGACGACCTCGAGCCGGCACCCGAGGACGTGCGCCTCGGCGGCAGCCGTCCCGACCGCCCTCAGTGCGCAGTCCGATCCGTCCACGCCCACGACGATCGTCGGCGTCGGGTCTGGTGCTGCCACGGCCGCCACCACCTCTCGAGGCGTTCCCGCACGCCAGGCGTGCGCGCTGTCGCACCGATCGTCGACCCGGGACCGCGGCGGGCGGTAGAGCCGTTCGGCCCTGGGCGCGCCGAGCGGGGACCTTGTGCCCTACGCCCCGGGCGGCGTGCCGACGGACGCTGAGAGGGAGGACGCCCGCCGCACGGGTGGGCCACCCACGGGCGGAAGGGAGCAGTGCGATGACACGCACCTGGAAGGTTCGGATCGACCTGTTCGAGACCGACGACCTGCGGGGGGACGGCGACGTCACGAAGGCGCACGCCGAGCTCACCACCTCCAGCGGCACCCGTCTCCAAGGTCAAGGACGCGCTCGCCGGGCACCTCAGGACCGCGACGTCCCGGAGATCGGTGACGAGCTGGCCGCGGCCCGGGCGCTGCGCGACCTGGCCGACCGACTGCTGCGCGCCACGTCGGAGGACATCTCGGCGATCGAGCACGAGGACGTGCAGATCGTGCGGTGACCGCGGAGGGGTGACGGGCCCCGACCCGGCACGCGACGATGGTCCCGTCGCCGGCTCGTCGGGTCACCGGCGCCGGTGAGGAGTCGCGATGGTGGGGCACGACGCGAACGAGCCCCACATCCGGCGCGCCATGCCGGCGGACCTGCCGGTGATCCGTGCCGTGCTGGCACGCGCGCTCGCGCCCGATCCGCTCATGGACTGGATCTTCGGTCCGCACCGCCGTCGCGAGGCGGCCGTCGCCGCGTTCCTGTGGGGACCCGTCGAGGCGTACACCGCGGCCGGCACGGTGTGGCTGGCCGTGGCCGGGGAGCAGGCCGTCGGGGCCGCCGCGTGGTCGGTGCCCGGCACGCAGCCGTCAGCGCCCAGCGGTCCCGCTGACCTGCCGGGACGCTCGATGCTGGACCTGCTGCTCCCCGAGGAGCACGTCGCCCTGGTCCGCGCAGGCTTCGAGTCGATGCACGGGCAGCTGCCCGACGAACCGCACGCCCTGCTGCACCTCCTGGGCGTCGACGCCGACCGGCGCGGCCAGGGCATCGGGGGCGCGCTCATCGACGCCGGCCTCGCCGCGATCCCCGCGGACGTGCCCGCGCACGTCAACACCACCGTGGAGGCGAACGTGCGCCTGTACGAGTCGCACGGGTTCGTCCGCGTCAACTCGGTGCGGCTCGGCGACACCGGCCCGCACATGCACGCCCTCCGGCACCCGTGAGGAGAGATCCCGCGCGACCTGGTCAGAACCGGTAGGCCGTCTGGCCGTGCCCGCCGCCGAAGGCGAGCACCTTCGCGGGGACCACCCGGTACACCCACGCACCGTCCGAGCCTCCCCCGGTGTCGCCGGCCTCGACGAACCCCTGCCCGCGGACCACGAACCTCCAGTCGTCGCCGTACTTCCCGAACCAGGCGTCCGCCAGCCTGTGCAGGTCGTCCGGCTCGGTCACCCTCGTCGCGGTGCCCTCGACCACCAGCTCCGTGCCGCTGTCCCAGCCGCCCGCGCCCGTGCTGCCGGTGGTCACCGCGACGCGCGCGTTGCCGTCGAGGTTGCGCGTCTTCTGCTCCTCGGGCCCGGTGCAGAACGCGAACGCGCCGTCCACCCAGACACCCACGAGGGGGACGGCGTGCGGACGGCCGTCCGTCCGGACCGTGACGATCCAGTAGAGCTGCGCGTCCGCCAGCCGCCGTTCGATGGCCTCCCACGTGGGTGGCGTGGCCGACGGGTCCCCGTAGCGCGGGTCGATCTCGCCGGTCGTCACACCCTGATCGAGCTGCTCGTTCACCATGGTGGCCCCTCCGCTCGGCGACACTGCGCGACGGACGTTGTTCCGACCGGGCACGGCCTCCCGACCGGTCGTTCGCGACGATACCCGGCGACGCGGACCCCGAACACCGGGCAGACTCGGCGGATGGGCACGCATGAGGCGTGGGTGCTGCACGTCGACCTCGACCAGTTCGTCGCGGCGGTCGAGGTGCTGCGCCGCCCGGAGCTGGCGGGCCTGCCCGTGGTCGTCGGGGGCCGCGGGGATCCGACCGAGCGAGGCGTCGTCTCGACCGCGTCGTACGAGGCGCGCGCGTTCGGGGTGCACTCCGGGATGCCCCTGCGGATCGCGGCCCGCAAGCTCCCCGACGGTGTGTTCCTGCCGGTGGACGCCGCCGAGTACGAGGCCGTGTCGGAGCGGGTGATGGCGACGCTGCGGTCGCTGGGGGTCGTCGTCGAGGTGCTCGGCTGGGACGAGGCCTTCCTCGGTGCACGGACCGACGACCCCGAGGCGCTGGCCCGGCGGGCACAGGCGGCGGTCCTGGCCGAGACCCGGCTGCACTGCTCGGTGGGGATCGGCGACAACAAGGTCCGCGCGAAGATCGCCACGGAGTTCGGCAAGCCCGCCGGGACGTTCCGGCTCACCGCCGTGAACTGGTTCGAGGTGATGGGCGACCGCCCGACGATCGACCTGTGGGGCATCGGGACCAAGGTGTCGCGCCGGCTCGCCGGCCTCGGGGTCACGACGGTGCACGAGCTCGCCGCCGCGCCCGTCGACGCTCTGACGGCGGAGTTCGGACCGAAGATGGGCGTCTGGTACCACGAGCTCGGAGCGGGGATCGGCCCGACCACGGTGGACGACAGCCCGTGGATCCCGCGCGGCCACAGCCGGGAGACGACGTTCCAGCAGAACCTGACCACCCCGGACCAGGCGCGCGAGGCCGTCCGCACGCTGGCGCGCGACGTCGTCGAGGACGTCGCCCAGGACGGCCGGTCGGTCGTGCGCGTCGCGCTGAAGGTGCGCTACGCGCCGTTCGTCACGACGAGCATGAGCCGCAAGCTCGGGGCACCCACCCGGGACGGGGAGACCATCGTCGCTGCGGTTATGGCGCTCACGGACAAGCTCGAGGACCGGGAGGTCCGCCTGCTCGGGGTGCGCGCAGAGATGACGATGCCCCAGGACGCCGATCCCGCCGACCGGACGCCGGTCCGCGGCAGGATCTGATGCGGACCGGCGTGCTCGAGCTACCTCAGGGACGGACGCGCACCGCTCCCGCCAGGTCCACGTCGACGGCCGAGCGCCCGATGTACACCGGGACCTGGCCGATCGGGGTCACCC
>NZ_JBFUHU010000232.1:0-6109 GCF_056402235.1 Cellulomonas sp. P4_B5_2 | reverse complement strand
GTTCGGCGGGCATGGTTCCTCCTCGGCGGGTCGGGTGACCCTGGGAACCAATTTAAGAGGACCAACGTCCTTTCAATAGGACGTTGGACCTACCCAGTCGTCCGGCAGGTCCACCAGGCACAGGTCCGGCTGCACGAACGGACGCAGCCGGAGGCCGTCGCCGTCGTGCCCCAGCGAGCGGGCGACACCCCGCAGCAGCCCCAGGTGCACCGAGCACACGACGTCCGGGTTCGCCCGCGCCTCGGTCCGGAACGGGCAGGCCGGCAGGGCGATGGCGCCCTCGACCGCGCGCAGCTCCGGCTCGAAACCGATCTCTGTGAGCACCCCCAGCAGTGGCGGCACCGGGTCCGTCTCGGCCATCGTCGCGTACTGCGCGGACCACTGCTCGCCGGCGCGCACCGCACGGGCGCGGCCGCCGTCGACGTCCTCGCCGATCACCGCGGCGAGTGCGTGGGTGAGCTGCTGCTGCGCCTCCTCGGGCGGCTTCGGGAGGACGGCGGCGCRGAACAGGACCTGCGGTCGACCGCGTCGACCCGACCGCGCGACCTGCCGGGACACGAGCCCGGCGGCCTCCAGCTGGTCGAGGTGGAACCGCGCCGTGGTCACGTGCACCCCGACGCCGACAGCCACCGTGAGGGCGTCCAGCGGGTCGGGGGACTCGCTGAGCATCGCRAGCACGCGGCGGCGCGGTTCGCTGGCCAGGGCGGCGTGCCACGCCTCGCTCTGCCCGGTCGGGACCATGAATTGACAGTAACAGCGTGCATTCAAAGCTCAGGCTCGGGCGGCCTCCGCGAGGAGCTCCTCCGCCGTCGTCGCGCCGGGGCGGGCGCCCGCCGCAGCAGCCTGGCGGGCACGCCGCTGCAGGACCGCGTTCACCGGGGTCGGCACGCCGTGCAGCCGGCCCAGCAGGACGATCTCGCCGTTGAGGTGGTCGGACTCGATCGACCCCGCCCCGCGCGCGAGGGACTGCCACGACGACCCTCCACCGCGCTCCTGCCCGGACAGTCGCTCGACGCGGAACCCGGCGCGGGCGGCGTCGTGCACGGCGTCGTCGAGGGTCACGATCCCGGCGGCGCGCAGCACGGCGCGGCCCTCGGCGTCGGCGCGTGCGGCGAGCTCGCGGGCGTCGTCGTCCCGGAGGGAGCCGCAGAGCGCCTCGACCGCGTTGGCGAGGTTGGTGAGCAGCTTCGTGTACTTCCAGGCCATGACGTCCGCGGCCACGGGCGCACGGAAAMCCGCGTCGTCGAGCTCCTGCGCGTACTCGGCGAGCAGGTCGTCCCCGTCTGCGGGTGCGGCCCATGCATGGCCGAGCGTGAGGACCCCGGGCACCGGCGTGCCGCCTGCGGACACGCGTCCGGGCTCGAGGTAGGTGGCCGGGAGCCAGACGCACATGGCGATCACCCGGGCGAACACGCGCAGGGCCGCGCGCTCGTTGTCCACGCCGTTCTGCGCGCAGACCACGGCGAGCCGCTCGGCCGCGGTCCCGCCGCCGGCGACGGGCCGGTCGGACCAGGCAGCGAGCGCGTCGGCGGTGTCCTGGCTCTTGACGGCGAGGACCAGCACGTCGTCCGGACGGAGGTCCACGTCGTCGGGACCGGCGGAGACCCCGGGCCGCACCCGCACCGTCCCCGCCGCGGTCGTGACCTCGAGCCCGCCGGCGCGCAGAGCGGCCAGCTGTGGTCCGCGGGCGACCAGGACGACGTCCTTGCCGACGCTCGCGAGCAGCCCGCCGACGACGCCGCCGACCGCTCCCGCCCCGATGATGATGTGCCGCACCGGCCCACCGTAGGGAGTGGCACGTCGAGTACGTCACACTGCCCATCGCCTGGACGCACGGGCACCCATCGCGGTGCGTGCCCTAGTTTTGGCCCGTGACCGCACCTCTTTCGCCGAGCGACGCCGTCCAGAGCTCTGCCCGGAGCCCCGCGAGCCACGAGATCCCCGAGCCGATGCGCAACGACGTCCGCGTGCTGGGCGAGTTCCTCGGCCGGGTGCTGCGCGAGGCGGGTGGCGAGGAGCTGCTGGCCGACGTCGAGGCGCTGCGCGAGCTCGCGATCCGCGCCCACAACGGCCCGGACGCGGAGGCGCTGGCGCAGGCCGAGCAGCTCGTCGCCGGGTTCACCCTGGCGCGTGCCGAGCAGGTCGCCCGGGCGTTCACGTGCTACTTCCACCTGGCCAACACCGCGGAGGAGTACCACCGTGTGCGCGTCCTGCGGGAGCGCGAGGCCAGCCTCCAGCCGCACCACCTGGCACCCGACGACTCGCTGCCGGCCGCGGTGGCGCAGCTGGCCGACGAGGTCGGGGAGGACGTCGCACGGCAGCGGCTCGCCGAGCTCGAGTTCCGGCCCGTGTTCACCGCGCACCCGACCGAGGCGCGTCGCCGTGCGGTCTCCAGCGCGATCCGCCGCATCGCGGAGCTCGTCGCCGAGCGGGACCTGCGGTACATCGGCGGGATGTCGCTCGCGGAGAACGACCGTCGTCTGCTGAGCGAGATCGACACGCTCTGGCGCACGGCCCCGCTGCGGGAGGCCAAGCCGTCGGTGCTGGACGAGGTCCGCACCGTGATCAACGTGTTCGAGGCGACCCTCGCCGACGTGCTGCCGGCCGTCTACCGACGGCTCGACGACTGGCTGCTGGCCGACGCGGCGGGAACGACGGCCCCCGCCGTGCGCCCGTTCGCCCGGCTCGGCACCTGGATCGGTGGGGACCGGGACGGCAACCCCAACGTCACCGCGCAGATCACCGAGGACGCCGCGGCGATGGCGTCCGAGCACGCGCTGCTCGAGCTCGAGTCGTCCGCCCGCAAGTCCGCCCACGGACTCACCCTCGACGGTTCGGGGACGCCCGCGTCGCACGAGCTCGGCGCACTGTGGCAGAAGCAGCGCGGGCTGTCCGCGACCCTGGCGGCACGCATCGCCGGCGACGCCCCGAACGAGCCGCACCGCCGGGTCGTCTACTTCCTCGCGGAGCGCATCGCGGCCACCCGGACCCGGAACGCGGACCTCGCCTACGGCGACGCGACGGAGCTCGAGGCCGACCTCGCCGTCGTGCAGCGTTCGCTGGCCGAGGCCGGCGCCAACCGCGCGGCGTACGGCGACCTGCAGCGGCTCATCTGGCAGGTGCAGACCTTCGGGTTCCACCTGGCCGAGCTCGAGGTCCGGCAGCACTCGCAGGTGCACGAGGGTGCGCTGGCCGACCTGCGTGCCAAGGGGATCGACGGCGCCCTCGAACCCCGCACGGTCGAGGTCGTCGACACGTTCCGCGCCATCGGGGCCGTGCAGCGGCGTTACGGCGTGCTGGCCGCCCGCCGCTACATCGTCTCGTTCACGCAGTCCGCCGAGCACCTGGCCGCCGTCTACGAGCTGGCGGAGCTCACGTTCGCGGGCATGGACGCGCCGGTCATCGACGCGGTGCCGCTGTTCGAGACGTTCGCGGACCTCGAGGCCAGCGTCGACATCCTCGACGGCGCCCTCCAGCTGCCGCAGGTGCAGCGGCGGCTCGCGGAGAACGGGCGCCGGGTCGAGGTCATGCTCGGCTACTCGGACTCGTCCAAGGACGTCGGCCCCGTCTCCGCGACCCTCACGCTGGACACCGCGCAGCGCCGGATCACCGAGTGGGCGCGGCGCAACGAGATCGTGCTCACCCTGTTCCACGGCCGCGGCGGCGCCCTCGGGCGTGGTGGCGGCCCCGCCAACCGTGCGCTCCTCGCCCAGCCTCCGGGGTCGGTCGACGGCCGGTTCAAGCTCACCGAGCAGGGCGAGGTCATCTTCGCCCGGTACGGCGACCCGGTCATCGCGGCACGGCACATCGAGCAGGTCGCCGCGGCGACGCTGCTGGCCGGTGCGCCCTCGGTCGAGCGCCACAACGCGGCCGCGACCGAGCGGTTCGCGCCCCTGGCTGCGCAGCTCGACGAGACGTCCCGCATCCGCTTCCACGAGCTGGTCAAGGCGCAGGGCTTCCCGCAGTGGTTCGCCGAGGTCACGCCGCTCGAGGAGGTCGGCATGCTGCCGATCGGCTCGCGCCCGGCACGGCGGGGACTCTCCGTGGAGTCGCTCGACGACCTGCGCGCGATCCCGTGGGTGTTCTCCTGGTCGCAGGCCCGCATCAACCTGGCCGGCTGGTACGGCCTGGGCACGGCGCTGGAGACGGTCGGTGACCTCGAGGAGCTGCGCACGGCCTACGCGCAGTGGCCCTTGTTCGCCACCATGATCGACAACGTCGAGATGTCGCTGGCCAAGACCGACGAGCGCATCGCGGAGCGGTACCTCGCCCTCGGCGACCGGGACGACCTGGCCCAGCAGGTGCTGGACGAGATGGCCCTGACGCGCCGCTGGGTGCTCGCCATCACCGACAGCGAGGCGATCCTGTCCCGCCGCCGGATCCTCGGCCGGGCCGTGCAGCTGCGCAGCCCCTACGTGGACGCGCTGTCCCTGCTCCAGCTCCGCGCGCTGCGCGGCCTGCGCACGGGAGACGCCCCCGAGCAGGCCGACGACCTGCGCCGGCTCCTGCTGCTCACCGTCAACGGCGTCGCGGCCGGCCTGCAGAACACCGGCTGACCGCGCACCCGCGCTACGGGCCGGTCGGTCCGAAGCGCTCGGTCCGGATCCGCTCCGGGTCGTGCCCGAGGTCGACCAGCGTGTCGGCCACCGTCTCGACGAACGGCGTCGGCCCGCAGACGAACACGTGCGCGCGCTCGTCGGGCGGGAAGCACGCGGCCTCCAGCAGGGCCGGGTCGATCCGTCCGACGCGGCCGGTCCACCCGTCAGGCCCGCGTCGCGTCCACACGCGGGTGATCGCGACGTCGGTGCCGAGAGCCTCCAGCTCGTCGGCGTAGATCGCGTCCTGCGGCGTCCGGACCGAGACGACCAGGCGGAAGGGCGCGACGCTCCGGGCCAGCCGGCGGGTGCGGAGCATGGACATGAGCGGCACCAGGCCTGAGCCGCCCGCGATCAGCTGCACCGGGTGCGGGTCGGTCGGCTGCCACACGAACCAGTGCCCCACGGGGCCGCGCAGCTCGACCTGGTCGCCCACCTGCAGGTCCTCCGTGAGGTACGGGGACACCTCGCCGTCGTCGACGACCTGCACCGTCAGCGCGATCCGGCTGTCGTGGTCGGCCGGATCAGGGGGAACGCCGGGCAGGCCCATGGTGCCGGCGGAGGCCAGCGAGTAGGAGCGCTGGGTGGAGTAGCCGTCCTCGGCGGTCAGCCGGATGTCGACGTGCTGCCCGGCCAGGGCGCCCCGCCAGCCGGGGACGTCGAGCTCGAGGGTCATGGCCGTCGGGGTCTCGGCGGTGCGGGCGACGAGCGTGCCGACCATCCAGGGGAGGGCGTACAGCTCGGTGTCGGGAGAGGTCACGCTCAGTCTCCCCAGTACCGCTGCTCCTTCCAGGGGTCTCCGTAGGCGTGGTACCCGAGCCGCTCCCAGAACCCCCAGCTGTCCTCGGTCAGGAGGTCGAGGCTGCGCACCCACTTCGCGGACTTCCAGAAGTACAGGTGCGGGATGAGCAGCCGGGCGGGGCCGCCGTGCTCCGGGGGCAGGGGTGCGCCGTCGTACTGGTAGGCGATCCACGCCTTGCCCCCGCGCAGGTCCGCGAGCGGCACGTTGGTGGTGTACCCGCCGTCGCAGTGCGCCATCGCGTACTGCTCCTCCGGGGCGATCTCGACCCCGTCGAGGAGCGTGTCCAGGGAGATGCCGCGCCAGGCGGAGTCGAGCTTGGTCCACTTGGTGACGCAGTGGATGTCCTTGACGATGTCGTCGTGCGGCAGGTGCGTCAGCTCGGACCAGGTCCAGCTGGCGCGCGTCGCCCCGCCGGCGGTGATCGAGAACGTCCAGGTGGACAGGTCGGCGCGCGGGGTGGGGCCGGCCGACAGGACGGGGAAGCCGCGCTCCAGGTACTGGCCGGGCGGGATCCGGGGGTCGGTCTCGCGCTTGCCGCGGAACCCGCGGGAGATGATCGCCATCAGACGGCCGTGCGGTGGGRCATGGTCACTCCCGGGGTCGAGGACGCTCCGGATCATCATGCGGCCACTCCGGGTGGATGCGCCAGAGGCCGGTCCGAGATTCGGACCGGCCTCTGATCTGCGGATACGTCAGCCGCGCGAGTAGACCA
>NZ_JBFUHU010000231.1:0-8606 GCF_056402235.1 Cellulomonas sp. P4_B5_2 | reverse complement strand
GCTGCGCGACGTGGAGCTCGAGGTGCGGCAGTGGCACGCACGACGGAGGCCGCCGCCCCAGCCGTCCCCGCCCGTGGAGCCCGCCCGGCCGGCGCGCAGGTGGCGCCGGCGCTCGGCCCCTTAGCGGTCCTCGAGGGCCGGCAGGATCGTCGTGGGGATCGCGAACGCGAGCGTGATGGACAGGATGCCCCCGGCGAACGCCCAGGCACCCCAGTCCCCGACGTTGAACGCGACGGCGAACAGGGCCAGGCCCAGCAGGAACAGCAGGGCGGGGAAGACGACGCTGAGCATGCGACCGGGCGTGCCCGACCCGTCGTCCTCGCGACGCTCGATCACCGGGTAGCTCATGGACGTCCTCCTGGGGTGCTGTGCCGGGGGTGGGTCCCCAGCGTAGTCAGTGCGTCAGGACCTCCGCCGTGTCGTCCGCCTCGACCCCGTGGGGCGACGGGGCCGCGCGGACGAAGAACGCCGCCGGGATGGCGACCAGCGAGATGGCCGCGCCGACCAGGAACGCCGCGTGGATACCCCCCGCGGTCGCGTCCACCACACCGGCCCCGCCGGCCGCCAGGGTCGCGCTCTGCGCGGTCAGCACGGTGACGAACAGGGCCGTCCCGGCCGCCCCCGCCACCTGCTGCACCGTGCCGACCATCGCGCTGCCGTGCGAGTACAGGTGCATCGGCAGCGAGCCCAGGGCGGAGGTGAACAGGGGCGTGAACATCAGGGCCAGTCCCGCGCTGAGCAGCACGTGGCAGGCGAGCATCAGCCACGGGGAGCTCGTCGCGGTCAGGAGCGTGAACCCCCACGCGCTCGCGCTCACCACGACCGCACCGGGGACCAGCAGCGGCCGTGGGCCGTACCGGTCGTAGGCGCGACCCACGCTCGGCGCCAGCAGGCCCATGATCAGGCCACCCGGCAGCAGCAGGAGCCCGGTCTGCAGCGCCTCGAGGCCGAGGACGGTCTGGGCGTACAGCGGCACCAGGATCAGGGTGCCGAACAGCGACATCATGCTGATCGCCATCACGCCGACCGAGACGGTGAACGTGGACGAGGAGAACGTCCGCAGGTCCAGCAGGGCGTCGTCGATCTTCTGCAGCTGCAGCTGGCGCCAGACGAAGACCACGAGCGCGACGACACCGGAGCCGAGCGAGACCCAGGTGGTGGTGGTGATGCCCGTGGTCGCGGCGGCACCGAGCCCGCTCAGCCCGTACACGATCCCGCCGAACGCCACGGCCGACAAGATCACCGAGGCGATGTCCACCCGTGCACGGCGGGTCTCCGTGAGGTTGGGCAGCTGCACGGCGCCGAGCGCGAGCGAGCCGAGCGCGATCGGCAGGACGAGGGCGAACAGCCACCGCCAGTCGAGCACGCTGAGCACGAGCCCGGAGATGGTGGGGCCGATCGCGGGCGCCACGGAGATGACGATGGAGATGTTGCCCATCGTGCGGCCGCGGCTGGCCGGCGGCGTCACGGTCATGACGGTGGTCATGAGCAGCGGGAGCATGATCGCGGTGCCGCTGGCCTGCACCACGCGTCCGACGATGAGCGCGTCGAACCCGGGGGCGAGCGCGCAGATCGCGGTGCCCAGGCTGAACAGGGTCATCGCGGCGAGGAACGTGGTCCGGGTGGTGAACCGCTGGATCACGAACCCGGTCACCGGGATGACGATCGCCATGGTGAGCATGAACGCGGTGGTGACCCACTGTGCGGTGCTCGCGGGGATGTTCAGGTCCTCCATCAGGCGGGGCAGCGCGACGCCCATCACCGTCTCGTTGAGGATGACGACGAACGTCGAGGTCAGCAGCAGCCGGACGGCCAGGCGGTCGCGGGCGCCGGTCCCGCCGTCCGCGTCCGCGGGTGGTCGGGTGGTGGTCAGGGTCTCGTCGGTCACAGCGGTACCTCGAATGGTGGGAGGGAAGGGTGTGGCGCAGCCGACGTGGTCGGCGCGGACGGTAGGCACAGTGTGTGCGGAGCGACCCCTCGGGGTCGACGCATTTCGCTCTGAGGAGACGCCGGGGTTCAGAGGTCGAGCGGCCAGACCGGCCGGACCTCGATGCGGCCGAAGCGCGCCATGGGGTGCGCCGCCGCGCGATCGAGCGCCTCGTCGAGGTCGGCGCACTCGAGCACGTCGAAGCCGGCGACGGTCTCCTGCGTCTCGGCGAACGGGCCGTCGGTCACCAGCAGCTGCCCGGAGCGCACCCGCACCGTGCGGGCGTCCTCCACCGGCCGCAGCCGGTCGCCCAGCACGCTCAGGCCGCGGCGGTCGTTCTCGGCGACCCAGTCGACGATGTCGTCGTCCTCGGGGCGGTAGGGCTCGGCCGTCGGGTCGTCACAGACGAGGAGCAGGTAGCGCATGGGTCCTCCAGGTGGTGGTGGTCGGTCCGTCATCAGGTGGACGATCCTGCGGGCCCCGGATCGACACGATCCGGCGAGCAGTCTTCTTAGTGCAGGGGGCGGGCCCTCGGCATGCGCGGTCCGAACCGGGGTGCGTTCGCCGTCTGGGTGAGCTCGATGAGGCGGATGACGCGCTGCCGGTGGCCGGCCCACGGCTCGAGCAGGCGCAGCATGCCGGCGTCGTCGGTGCGCCGGCCCGTCAGCGCCCACCCGACCAGATGGGCCAGGTGGTAGTCGCCGACCGACACCGCGTCGGCGTCGCCCAGCGCCCGTGACGCCACCTCGGCGACCGTCCAGGGGCCGATCCCGCGCACGGTGAGCAGGCGGCGGCGCGCCTCCTCGAGCGGCAGGTCCGCACCCTCCTGGAGCCGCCTCGCCACCGCCGCCGCCCGCAGCACCGTGCCCGCTCGCGCCTCCTCGACGCCCGCGCGCCGCCAGTCCCAGACCGGCACCGCGCGCCATGCCTCGGCGGTAGGCGGCACCCGCAGCGTGTGCGGTGCCGGGCCGGGGGCGGGCGTGCCGTGCTGCAGGACGAGTCGGCGCCACGCCGCCTTGGCGTCGAGCCCGACCACCTTCTGCTCGAGAACCGCCGGCACGAGCGCCTCGAGCACGTTGCCCGACCGCGGGATCCGGAGCCCGAGCCGGGTGCGGTGCGCGTCCCGGACGACGGGGTGCAGCGACGAGTCGAACCCGGAGGGGTCGTCCCGCGCACCGAGGAGGTCGGGCACACCGGCCAGCGCCCGCTCGGCGCCGGGACCCCAGGCCGTCGCGTGGATGCCGTCGCGGCGGACGGCCAGGTGCAGGGTCGCGGGACCGTCCGGCGTGGCGGTCGCCTGCCAGATCGTCCCGTCGGGGGAGGACGCCCACGCCGGGTCGCCGCCGCCACGCCGCAGCGGACCGAGCGTCAGCCGCACGTCCACCGGCTCGCTCGGCCGGTACACGGACGCGCGCCACGACTCGTCGGCGGCAGCGGGGATCACCGCACCACTATGCGCCGCGCCCCCGACAGACTGGCCCCATGACCATCCGCACCGGCATCTCCGGCTGGCGTTACCCGCCGTGGCGCAAGGCGTTCTACCCGGCGGCGCTGCCGCAGCGTCGCGAGCTCGAGTACGCGTCCCGGCAGCTCTCGTCCATCGAGATCAACGGGTCGTTCTATGCGCTCCAGCGGCCGGAGAACTACGCGAGCTGGGCCGCCGAGACGCCCCACGACTTCGTGTTCTCCGTGAAGGGCCCGCGGTTCGTCACGCACATGAAGAAGCTGGCGGACGTCCGGGTGCCGGTGGCGAACTTCCTGGCCAGCGGCGTGCTCGCACTCGGTCCGAAGCTGGGGCCGATCCTGTGGCAGCTGCCGCCGACGCTCGGGTTCGACGCCGCACGGCTCGCCGCGTTCTTCGACCTCCTGCCGCGCACCACCACGGCCGCGGCACTGCTGGCCACCGAGCACGACGAGCGCCTGGACGGCCGGGCCCGGACGACGACGGATGCCGACCGCCCACTGCAGCACGTGCTGGAGGTCCGGAACACGACGTTCGAGACCCCGGCGTTCGTCGAGCTGCTCCGGGAGCACGGAATCGGCCTCGTGATCGCGGACGCCGCGGGCCGTTGGCCGGTGATCGAGGACGTGACCGCCGACCTCGTGTACATCCGCCTGCACGGCGAGACCGAGCTCTACGCCAGCGGGTACGACGACGACGCGCTCGACCGCTGGGCGGCGAAGATCCGCGTGTGGGCGGCGGGCGGCGAACCCGCCGGAGCGCGCACCCTCTCCGGCCCGGCCGCACCCGCCGACGGTCGTGACGTCTACGTCTACTTCGACAACGACCTCAAGGTCCGCGCGCCGTTCGACTCGATGGCGCTCGCGGCGAGGCTGGGGATCCCGGCCGCGAGCTCGTGAGCTTCCCGCGGGATCGTGCGTTGCAGCTCACGATCTCGTCGCGAGCTCACGATCTCGTCGCGAGCTCACGATCTCGTCGCGAGCTCACGATCTCGTCGTGAGCCAGTGGGCGCCCGGCAGCTCAGCGGCCCTTGAGGCGCTGGATGAGCCGACGGTCGCGCTTGGTGGGCCGGCCCGCGCCGCGGTCGCGCTCGCCGGGGACCACGTGCTCCTTGGGCAGCGGCGCGGGGGAGCGGTCGAGGTAGCACGCGACCGCCACCGGGGCACCGACGCGCTTCACCACCGTGCGCTGGACGACGACGATCCGTTCGCGCTCGCCGCCGCGGACGTGCACCTCGTCGCCGGGGACCACCATCGTCGCGGGCTTCGCGCGGTCGCCGTTGACCCGCACGTGACCGGCCCGGCACGCGGCCGCGGCGGCCGACCGGGTCGGGAACAGCCGCACCGCCCAGGTCCACGCGTCCACGCGCGCCCGCGTCACCTCAGCCACCTGACGAGCCTCTCACGCGCCGTCGGACGCGAGCCGCGGCACCGGGAGGGCGTCGAACCGGTTCCGCGGCGAAACGATTCGCCGCGCTCCGCCCGGGTCCACCGACCAGCACCCTGCGAGATGGCGGGCGCATGCCCACCCCGGACCGACCCAGCGGGCGAGGTGCGGACGCGGACGGAGGACCCGATGACGACCACGCTCGTGCGCCGACTGGCCGGCGCGATCTCCGCCCTGACGCTGCTGGTGACAGGCGCGCTGGCGCTCGCCGGCCCGACGGTTGCCGCCGACCCCGTGCGGATCATGACGCTCGGCGACTCGATCACCGGCTCGCCCGGCTGCTGGCGGGCGCTGCTCTGGCAGAAGCTGCAGCAGACGGGCTACACGAACATCGACATGGTCGGCACGCTCCCGGCGCAGGGCTGCGGGATCACCTACGACGGCGACAACGAGGGCCACGGCGGCTTCCTCGTCACCAACGTGGCGTCGTCGAACCAGCTGGTCGGCTGGCTGTCCGCCACGCACCCGGACATCGTCGTGATGCACTTCGCCACCAACGACGTGTGGAGCAACAAGAGCCCGCAGGAGATCCTCTCCGCCTGGACGACGCTCGTGCAGCAGATGCGGGCGAGCAAGCCGACCATGAGGATCCTGGTGGCCCAGATCATCCCGGTCGCGCCGACGAGCTGCGCGGACTGCCCGCAGCGGACGGTCGCGCTCAACGCCGCGGTCCCCGCGTGGGCCGCGGGCCTCAGCACGGCCGCGTCCCCGATCACCGTGGTGGACCAGTGGACCGGCTGGAACCCCGCCACCGACACGTCCGACGGCGTGCACCCGAACGAGACCGGCATCGTCAAGCTCGCCGACCGGTGGTACCCCGCGCTCACGGCCGCGCTGAACGGCACGACGCCGACCCCGACGCCGACCGTCATCCCGACGCCGACCCCCACGCCGACGGTCTCCCCGTCACCCAGCCCGACCTTCACGATGCCGCCCGCGGGCGGGTGCACGGCCGCCTACACGGTCGTCAGCCAGTGGCCGGGAGGGTTCGTCGCCACCATCCGGGTGGCCAGCCGCCTGCTGCCGATCACGAGCTGGCACGTCACGCTGCAGCTGCCGAGCGGCACGGTCGCGAACGCGTGGAGCTCGCAGCCGACGACCGCGGGCACCACGACGACTTTCGCCAACGCTCCCTGGAACGGCTCGATCCCGGCCGGCGGCTACACCGAGCTCGGCTTCCAGGGCACCGGGAGCCCGACGCCGGCGACGGTCGGCTGCTGGTAGGTGGCGGCACCCTTCGCGTGAGGACGTCGTCCCGCGTGGCGCGAACGACGTCCTCACGCGAGGGTCGACCGATCAGTCGCGCAGCTCGAGGTACTTGCTGATCAGCGCGCGCGTGGACGGGTCCTGCGCGGCCAGCGCGGCGGCATCGCCCTGGACCGCCGGGGCGATCTCGAGCGCGAGCTTCTTGCCCAGCTCGACGCCCCACTGGTCGAACGAGTCGATGCCCCACACGACGCCCTGCACGAAGGTGATGTGCTCGTAGAGCGCGATGAGCTGCCCGAGGACGCTCGGCGTGAGGGACGCGGCCAGGATCGAGGTCGTCGGGCGGTTCCCGGAGAACACGCGGGCGGCCACGATGTCCTCGGCGGTCCCCTCGGCGCGCACCTCGTCGGCGGTCTTGCCGAACGCGAGCGCCTTGGTCTGCGCGAAGAAGTTGGCCAGGAACAGCCCGTGCACGTCGACGCCGCCGTCGGTCAGCGGGTGCGCCGGGTTGGCGACCGCGATGAAGTCCGCCGGGATGAGCCGCGTGCCCTGGTGGATCAGCTGGTAGAACGCGTGCTGGCCGTTGGTGCCGGGCTCGCCCCAGAACACCTCTCCGGTCTGCGTGGTGACGGGGGTGCCGTCCCAGCGGACCGACTTGCCGTTGGACTCCATGGTCAGCTGCTGCAGGTACGCCGCGAACCGGTGCAGGTACTGGGCGTACGGCAGGACCGCGTGCGTGTGCGCGCCCAGGAAGTTGACGTACCAGACGTTGAGCAGGCCCATGAGGACGGGCACGTTCTGGGCGAACGGGGTCGTCGCCACGTGCTGGTCGACCGCGTGGAAGCCGGCCAGGAACTCCCGGAACGCCTCGGGACCGACGGCGATGGCCAGCGAGGTGCCGATCGTCGAGTCGACGGAGTACCGGCCGCCGACCCAGTCCCAGAAGCCGAACGCGTTGGTGGGGTCGATGCCGAACGCGGCGACCTTGTCCAGGGCCGTGGAGACCGCGACGAAGTGCTTGGCGACGGCGGCGTTGCGCGACTCGTCGTCGTCGGCGGTGCCCAGCTGCTCCCAGAGCCAGGTGCGGGCCAGCCGCGCGTTGGTGAGCGTCTCCAGGGTGCCGAACGTCTTCGACGCGACGATGAACAGCGTGGTCGTCGGGTCGAGGCCCTTGACGGTCTCGGCGAGGTCGCTGGGGTCGATGTTGGAGACGAACCGCACCTCGAGGCCGTCCTGCACGTACGGCTTCAGCGCCTCGTAGGCCATGACCGGGCCGAGGTCGGAGCCGCCGATGCCGATGTTGACGACGGTCCGCACCCGTGCACCCGTGACGCCCGTCCACTCGCCGGAGCGGACCTTGTCCGCGAACGCGAACATCTTCGTGAGCTCGGCCTGCACGTCGGCGTCGATGTCCTGCCCGTCGACCACGAGCGGCGGCTGCGCGCCCGCGGGCCGGCGCAGGGCGGTGTGCAGGACCGCGCGGTCCTCGGTGACGTTGATGTGGTCCCCGCGCAGCTGCGCCTGCAGGTGAGCGGCGAGCCCGACCTCGTCGGCCAGCTGCGTCAGCAGGGCGAGCGTCTCGTCGGTGACCAGGTTCTTGGACAGGTCGATCGTGAGGTCGGCGAGCGGGAGCGTGAGGCGCGTGGCGCGCTCGGGGTCGTCCGCGAACCAGCCGCGCWGGTCGGGCGTCAGCGTCGACTCGTGGACGGAGAGCTCCTGCCAGGCGGCGGTGGCGGTGGCGTCGATGGGCGGGGTGGGCACGGCGGGCTCCTGGGGTCAACGAGAGGGATCGCGGTCGATGCGCTCCCCACCACCGTAGGGGGCGTTCGGGACAGGGTGCACGGGACGTCCGTCCGGGGCGACGCCGGCCGCGAATAGGGTGTCGACGTGCCGACCGAGCCCCGCACCGCACCCCGCCGCGCGCGTCTGAGACCGCGGGGGCCGATCCCCGCGGTCCCGACCGCCGCGCTCGCTGCGGCGACCCTCGTCGCGGCCTTCGCGGTCGCGCAGCTGTCGGACATCCGGGCGCTCGGGGGCGTGCTCCTGGTGGCCGGGGTCGTGTGGTGCGTGTGGCGGTCGGTGCACGCCGCCGGGTGGCTCAGGGTCGCGGTGGTGGTCCTGGTCGGCGCGGTCTGCTTCGTCGGCGCGCACCTGCTCAGCACGGTGGTCGGACCGTGGGCCGCCGTGCTCCTGTCGGCGTCGGTGCTCGCCGTCGTCGCGTGGGTGCTCACCGACACCCGGTCATGAGGACCCCGCCTCGTCTCGTGTGCTGCGGGTTGGCGACGCTCGACGTCGTGCAGGTGGTCGACCACGTCCCCGGCGCGGACGAGAAGCTGGTCGCCGGCGATCTGGACGTGTCGTTCGGGGGACCCGCGGCGAACGCGGCCGCCACCGCCGTCGCGCTCGGTGTGCCCACGATCCTCGTGACCGCGCTCGGCACCGGCCCGGTCGCCGACCTGGTGCGCGCGGGGCTCGTCGCCGCGGGAGTCGAGGTAGTCGATCTCGCCGCCGGCCGTCCCGGGTCGCCCGCCGTGTCCACCGTGCTGGTCACGGCGGCCACGGGGG
>NZ_JBFUHU010000230.1:0-6138 GCF_056402235.1 Cellulomonas sp. P4_B5_2 | reverse complement strand
AGCGTGGAGCGCCGAGCCGGACCCGTCCGAGCTGGACCGGGTGGTCCGCGAGCTGGACGGTCTCCCGCTCGCCATCGAGATGGCCGCCGCGCGGGCCGCGACGATGGGCCTCGCCGACCTCGGGGACCAGCTGGAGCTGGACACAGCCCGGCTCGAACACCCGGGCCGGGGCACGGCCGCACGGCACCGCACGCTCGCATCGGTGATCGCCTGGTCCTCCGCGCTCCTCGACGACGCCGAGCGCACCGTCCTGGCCGACTGGCCCGTCTTCGCCGGGCCGGTGCGCCCGGCCGACGCGACCGCGGTGCTCGAGGCGGGGGCCGACGTCCCGGACCGTCTCGTGCGGCGATCGCTGCTGGCCCTGGACGTACGCGACGGCCGCACGCGGTACCGCATGCTGCACACCGTGCGCTCCGCCGTGCTGGACGTGGCCCCGGTGCGGCCGGCGCTGCGGCGTCGGCACGCCGACTGGTTCCTCCGCGTGGCCACCGACGCGGACGCCGCGCTGCGCACGTCGGCCGAGCCCGAGGCCTGCGCGCTGCTGTCCGTGCAGGTGGCGGACCTGCGCGCGGCGCACGCGTGGGCGCGGGTGGCCGACCCTGCCCTGGCGGCCCGGCTGTCGGGAGCGCTGCACGTGCACGCCACGGGCACCATGAACGACGAGATCCTGGGATGGGCGGCCCGGCTCGGTCCGGTGCTCGGCGACGACGACCCGTCGGGCGCCGCCGCGCAGGTCTCGGTCGCCGCGCGGCTCGTGGTCGGGGGCGAGCTGCAGGCGGGGGAGCACCGGGCGCGGCAGGCGCTGGAGGTGGCGCCCGACGACCGCGTGCGGATGACCGCGCTCGAGGTGCTGGGCGACGTGGCGCTCTACGACGGCCGGTTGGAGGACTCGGCGGCGCTGGGTCTGCGCATCGTCGAGCTCGCCCGGTCGCTGGATGACCCGCACTACGTGATGACCGGGCTCAGCTACCCGCTCCTGTGCGCGTCCTACGCGGGGCGGCACGACGAGGCGCAGGAGTGGCTCGCCCGCACCCGGGAGGAGCTCGGCCGGTTCGACGACCTCGGCCCGACCGTTCTGGGCAACCTCGCGTACGCCGCGGGCGAGATCGAGATCGAGCACCGTCCGGCGGTCGCCCTTGCGCACCTGGAACGGGCGGCAGCGCTCGCCGAGCAGTCCGGGTGCACCTTCCTCGGCGGGATCGCGCGCGTCTCGGCCTCGTCGGTCCGGGCCCGGCACCAGGACCCGGCGGCCGCGATGCCCGCGTTCGACGAGGTGGTCCGCTGGTGGCTGGTCCGCGCGAACCGCACGCACCTGGTCACCACGCTGCGCAACCTCGTCGACCTGCTCGAGCGGGTCGGTGCCGACACCGCGGCCGCCGAGCTGTGGGGAGCGGTGGTCCTCGGCGGCGGATCGGTGAGCTTCGGCGCCGAGCGCGCGCGGCTCGACCAGGCCCGCGAGCGGCTCGAGAGCCGGCTCGGCGCGGACCGGTTCGCCGAGCTCGCCGAGGTCGGGGCGACCCTCGATCCCGAGACGGCTGCCCGGCACGCCCTGGCCGCGATGTCGGCCGGTCCCTCGTAGCCGTAGCGCTCGGCGCCCGGGTGGTGGTACTGCTGGACAGCCCGGCGGGACGCCGGAGGGAGGACACGGTGCCGGATGGCCTCTCGCACCCGCGGGGCAGCAGGTCTCGTCCTGTTCACGCTCGCCACGGCGCAGTTCCTCATGACGCTGGACAGCTCGGTGATGAACGTGTCCATCGCGCAGGTCGCGGAGGACGTCGGGACCACCGTGACGGGCATCCAGACCGCCATCACGCTCTACACGCTCGTCATGGCGACCATGATGATCACGGGCGGCAAGATCGGGAGCCTGATCGGCCGGCGCAGGGCGTTCGCCATCGGCTGCGTGATCTACGCCTGCGGCTCGTTCGTCACCTCGATCGCCCAGACCCTGCCGGTGCTGATCCTCGGCTGGTCGGTGCTCGAGGGACTGGGCGCGGCGCTGATCATGCCGGCGATCGTCGCGCTCGTCGCCTCCAACTTCGGCACCGCCGACCGTCCGAGGGCGTACGGCCTGGTCGCCTCGGCGGGCGCGATCGCCGTGGCTGCCGGGCCGCTGATCGGTGGGTTCGTCACCACCTACTGGACGTGGCGCTACGTGTTCGCCGGCGAGGTCGTCCTGGTCGTCGGCATCCTGGCGCTCACCCGGAAGATCGCCGACGCCGAGCCGGAGGAGCGGTTCCGCCTCGACCTCGTCGGCTCCGCCCTGTCCGCCCTCGGCCTCGGGCTCGCGGTGTTCGGGGTGCTCCGCTCCGGGGAGTGGGGGKGGGTGCTGACACGCCCTGGTGGGCCGTCCTGGCTGGGGCTGTCACCGACGGTCTGGCTGGTCCTGGCGGGCCTCGTCGTGCTCCGGATGTTCGTCGCGTGGGAGCACCACGTCGACGCGGCGGGTCGAGAGCCGCTCCTGCGCCTGGACCTGCTCCGCAACGCCAGGCTCGTCGGTGGCCTGACGATGTTCTTCTTCCAGTTCATGATCCAGGCCGGCCTCTTCTTCGTCGTCCCGCTGTTCCTGTCCATCTCCCTCGGCCTGACGGCGCTCCAGACCGGTGCGCGGCTCCTCCCGCTGTCCGTGTCGCTCCTCATCGCCGCCATCGGCATCCCGCGGTTCTTCCCCCGGGCGTCTCCGCGCGAGGTGGTGCGCTGGGGCCTGGCCGCGTTGCTGCTGGGCATCGTCGTGCTCATGGGCGCGCTCGAGGTGGGAGCCGGAGCCGAGATCGTCACCGTCCCGCTCCTGCTCGCCGGGTTCGGGGTCGGCGCGCTCGCGTCGCAGCTCGGCGCGGTCACCGTCTCGGCGGTGCCGGACGAGCTGAGCGGTGACGTGGGCGGCGTGCAGAACACGATGACCAACCTGGGCGCGTCGCTCGGCACCGCGGTGGCCGGCTCGATCCTCATCGCGACCCTGACGTCGACGCTCCTGACCGGTCTGGGAGACAACCCGCAGGTCAGCGCCGAGGTCACGGCCACGGCGGAGGTGCAGCTGGCGGGCGGGGTGCCGTTCGTGTCCGACGCCCAGCTGCAGACCGCGCTCGGCGACGCCGGCCTGCCGCCGGACGAGGTCACGGCGATCACCGAGGAGAACGCGGCGGCCCGGATCGACGCACTGCGGGCGAGTCTCGCCGTGCTGGCGATCGTGGCCGCGCTCGCGCTCTACTTCTCCCGCCTGATCCCCACGCTCCCGGTGGGCTCCGAGCCGGTGGCAGCCGCGTCACCACCACCGGCCYGTCGCACCTGAGGCCGCTAGAGCCGGAGGCGGTAGAAGCGGAAGAAGTCGTGCTCCACGGGGAGGATCTCGACGGCCGCGAAGCCCGCCGCGGCGGCGTAGCCCGCGAGCACGCTCGGACGCATGACCGTCCCCGTGCCCACGCCGCCCGGGGTCGACAGCCCGTCGGGCAGGCAGCACAGGATCGAGAACCCGTAGAGCAGGCGCTCGACCAGGTCGCCCGGTGCGGCGAACGTCTCGCCGGCCCGCTCGTCCATGACGAGGACGTAGCCGTCGTCGCGGACCATCTCGCGCATCGCCGCGAGGACGCCGACCGGGTCGGGCATGTCGTGCACGCACTCGTAGGCCATCACCACGTCGAACGCTCCGGACCGGGACTCGCGCAGGTCGGCGGCGTCGACGGTCGAGAACGTGACCCGGTCGTCGACGCCGTGCGCGCTCGCGTGCCGGCGGGCGGCAGCCACCGACGGCTCGTCGACGTCGAACCCCTCGAACGTCGCCGCCACGAACCCGCGGGCCAGCCCGATGGTCGACCAGCCCTCCCCGCTGCCGATGTCGGCCACGCGTGCGGGTCCCCGCAGGCGCGCGTGGAGGTCGGGCAGCGCGGGGACGATCTCCTGGGTGAGCTGGTGGAGGAACAGCGGTCGGTTGAACGCGGCCTGCGCGGCCCGGGCATCCGGTCCCAGCTGGGCCCAGCTGACGCCGCCTCCGTTCCGGTACGCCTCGACGAAGTCGTCGAACCGGCGACCGGCGGCGACCGCGAACCCGGCCAGCGGGGCGGTGTGCGCGGGGCTGTCCGCGTCGGTGAGCACCTCGACGGCTCCGGGGGCGACGTGGAACCGGCGCTCGGTGGGTGCGGCGGCGTCGTCGTCGACCAGCAGGTAGCCGGTGACCGCCTGCTGCTCGAGCCACTCGCGGGCGTAGCGCTCCTGCGTGCCGGTGCGGTGGGCGAGCTCGACGGACGTGAGCGGTCCCTCGTCGATCAGCGCCTGGTACCACCCGAGCGTGCGGCCCAGGTGGAGCGCGAGGACCTCCATGGCGCCGAGGGTGGCCGCGACCACGCGCGTCGAGAACACCTCGACGTCGGCGTCGGGGGCGGGGGTCTCGAACAGGTCGCTCGTGCCGGCGGTGCTGGTCTGCGTGGTCGTGCTCATGGTTCCTCCCGATCGGGTGCGGTGTGCATGACCCCAGGGTGCAGATGCCTCCTCGCAGATCGCTCGCAGCCTGCTCGCGCCGCACGGCATAGTGGCGGGATGGACGACAAGGAGACCCTGCACCGCTACCTGCGGACGCAGCGCGCCAGCCTGCTGAGCAAGCTCGACGGTCTGGACGAGTACGAGATCCGGCGGCCGATGACGTCGACGGGCACCAACCTGCTCGGGCTCGTGAAGCACGTGGCCAGCGTCGAGCTCGGCTACTTCGGAGAGGTCTTCGGCAGACCGGCGGACCGCGAGCTGCCCTGGTTCGCCGACGACGCCGAGGTGAACGCCGACATGTGGGCGACCCCGGACGAGACGCGCGAGGAGATCGTCGCGCTGCRCACCTACTCCGCGACGCACAGCGACGCGACGATCGAGGCCCTGCCGCTCGATGCCGTCGGTGACGTGCCGTGGTGGGGAGACAAGAGGCGCGTGACGCTGCACCAGATCCTCGTGCACATGTGCGTGGAGACCGCACGGCACGCAGGCCACGCCGACATCGTCCGCGAGGCCATCGACGGCGCCGTCGGGCGCGAGGCCGACGACCCCAACATCCCGACGATCGACTGGCCGGCCTACCGGGAGCGCCTGGAGTCCGCCGCACGGCAGGCCGGCTCGACCGCGTGAGTCCGGGGGGTCACCCGGGAACACCCGTGGCTGTCACGGGGCCGGGCTCGCCCGCGTGCACCACCCGACGGGCGCGGCGGAGCAGCCGGATCGCGAGGAGCGCGAGCGGGATGTTGACCATCGCCGGGACGCCGACCCAGTAGGAGGCCGTGAGCACGGCGTACGCCGCCCACAGGCTCTCGGTCGCCAGYAGCACCACCTGGGTGGTGATCGAGATGCCCCCGAGCGCGGTCGGGGAGTGGCGCCGGCGCCACAGGCGGACCGCCTGCGGCCACCACAACGTCAGGGAGCCGGCCGATGCCAGCAACCCGACGTACTCCACGGCGGCGCTCATGCAGAGCAGGGGTGCCCGACGCGCGCGGAGATACCTCAGCCCGGCTCGGGGGCGCGGGCGCGTGCCGGGGTCAGCAGGATGGCGACGCTCAGCACGAGCACCCAGGCGGGGAACAGGAGCCGTGCCCAGGTGATCGTGCCGGCGACCAGCAGGAGCACCAGGGCGACGGCGTAGCCGCTGAACGGGACCCAGCGGGGGACCGCGGCGGTCCGCAGCGCGACGGTGCTCACCGAGAGGGTGAACACGGCCGCCATCCGCATCGCGTACACCGACACGAGCGCCTGGGTGGAACCCCGTCCGAAGGTCCAGATCGCCTCGTCGATGCTCTCGCTCGGGATCATCTGCACCAGGCTGGTCACGGTCACCGCACCCTGGAAGAGCATCGCCAGGAACAGCAGGCCGCTGCCGAGGAAGACGGTGGAGAAGAGCCGGTCCTCGACGTCACCGAGCTGGTCCCGGACGACGCCGATGAACCAGAGGAACGCGATGCCCGCGAACGGCACGAGGTTCAGGCCGATGCGGACCAGGGCCTGGCTCCGGGGGTCGGACTCCAGGGACCGGAGGCTCTCGCCCGCGAGCGCGACCTGCATCATGACGAGGGCGGTGATGAGGAGGACGCCGAAGACGATGCCCGCGACCGCTGCGGACCGTCGGCTGCGCCACCGTCGCGCGGTGACGCCCGGCTCCGGCGTGGTCACGGC
>NZ_JBFUHU010000229.1:0-6141 GCF_056402235.1 Cellulomonas sp. P4_B5_2 | reverse complement strand
ACCCAGGACAGCAGAGTCCWGGTGTCGAGGAACGCCGGCTGGTACGGGTGGTCCTGGAACGTCACCAGGTCGAGCCCGGAACGCTCGGACAGCTGCGCCAGCGCGACGGTCAGCTGCGGGTCCTTGGCTGCCGGGGTCAGGAAGCTGCCGAAGACGAGATCGTGGCCGTAGTCGGGCATCGAAGCATCTCCCTAGTGATTGATGCTTCAACTATAGATCAGTCGTCGCCACGTGCGGATGTCCAACGCCGATAATGCACATTATGACATTATGGCTGGGAGGGGTCACGGAGGGTCAGCACGTACCGCTCCTCCGTCTGCGACGGATCGCGCGGCAGCACCTGACGCTCCCCGGTGCGCGTGTACCCGGAACGCACGAACAGGTCGCCGGCGGCGTGGTTGCTGTCCAGCAGCCACAGCGACACCGTCCGGGCGTCCTCGACGACGGCCGCCCGACGGACGGTGTCGAGCAGCGTCCACCCGACGCCGTGGCGTCGTGACTCCGCGGCCACCCACAGGGCGACGACGTGCCGGTCGTCGACCGGCGACCCCGGCTCCTGCATCATCGTGACCATCCCGCGGCCCACGCCGTCGTCGTCGACGGCGACCCAGGTGGCCGACGTGCGCAGGCGCATGCGCCAGTGCGACTCGGCGAACCGTTCCTCCCGAGCCAGCGAGGCGCCGAAGACGTCCGGGTTCTCCCGCAGGGCGCGCAACCGCACACCCTGGACGAGACGCCAGTCGTTCTCCCCCACCTGTCGGATATCCACGTCCACAGGATGCCTCATCTGGGGCGGAGCACCGGTCAGGGCAGCTCGCGCGCCGTCGTCTGGTCGGCCGGGGTACCGCCGTGGCCGGCGGGGTCGGGCACCGAGCGTGCGGCGTCGGCGATCTCCTCCTCCGGGCGGGGCGGCACGGACTCGTCGTACTCGAGCTCGGGCACCTCGTGCCCTGCGGACTCCGTCATGGCGGTCTCCTTCCGACGCGTTCACGCTACGGGCGGACGGCGGGCAGCGAAAGCCGGACGCCGTCAGAGGTCGATGCCCTCGCCGGAGTCGAGCGAGAGCGGCTCCCCCGCGTCGCCGAGCCGGCCCAGCAATCCGATCGCCATGCCCTGCCCGATCGCGCTCAGCAAGCCGTCGTGGACGACGACGAGGCGCGCTGGCCGCACGTGCCGGACGTAGTCGACGACCTCTCCCAGCTTGAGCCACGGAGCCCCGAGCGGTGCGCACAGGACGTCCACGTGCGCGCCGGCCGGGTCGATGTAGGCGTCACCCGGATGGAGCACGCCGGCGACCAGGTAGCCCACGTTGTGCACTCGCGGCACGTCCGGGTGGACCAGTGCGTGCCACTCCCCCAGCGCCGCCACGTCGAACCCGCCGGCGGAGAAGGCATCGCCTCCGCGCACGGCGTGCACGCGCTCTGCGGGCGCCCCGGCGCTGACGAGGACGTCGACCACGGACTGCGGCGCCCACGCCTCAATGCCCCCCTGCACCGCCTCGACCACGGGCTCGGTGGCCACGTGATCGGGGTGCTCGTGCGTGATGAGGACGGCCGAGACACCGTCGAGTGCACCCGGCAGGTCGGAGAAGACGCCGGGGTCGATGACGAGGTGGTCGGCGCCCCTGTCGAGACGGATGCAGGCGTGTCCCCAACGGCTCAGGCGGGTGCTCATCCGTTCAGTGTGTCCTGACCTGGGATGATGCGCGCGGCGTTTCGCCGGACGCCGGTGCCCCGGCTACGGTTGCGCACGTGCTGGTGCTCGGGGTGTGCAGTCTCRAGGGTGGCGTGGGCAAGACGTCGATCACCCTCGGTCTGGCGTCGGCTGCCCTGGAGCGCGGGCTGCGCACGCTGGTCATCGACCTGGACCCGCAGGGCGACAGCACCATGGCGCTCGGAGCACGTCCGCAGGCCGGCGACGTCGCGTCCGTCCTCGACGAGCCGGGCGAGGCGACGATGGCCAAGGCCACCGTGCTGTCGTCGTGGGCCGACGAAGGCCTCGACGTCCTCGCCGGGTCCGAGCGGTCCGCGGCGCACGACCGTCTCGACGGCGACGACCTGGACCGGCTCCGCTACGCGCTGTCCTGGGTGCGCGACTACGACCTCGTCCTGATCGACTGCCCGCCGTCGCTCGGGGGCCTCACCCGCACGGGACTGTCCGCGTGCGACCGCGCCCTCGTGGTGACCGAGCCGGGCCTCTTCGCCGTGATGGCGGTCGGCCGCGCCATGCGGACCATCGACGAGCTGCGTCGCGGACCCGCGCCAGCGCTGCAGCCGCTCGGCATCGTCGTCAACCGGGTCCGTGCCCGCTCGATCGAGCAGGCGTTCCGGCTGGAGGAGCTGCAGACGCTCTACGGCCCGCTGGTGCTCACTCCCCCGGTCCCCGAGCGCGCGGCGCTCCAGCAGGCCCAGGGTGCCGCCCAGCCGGTGCACGCGTGGCCGGGCGCCGCGGCCGCCGAGCTGGCCCGCACGTTCGACGCCCTGCTGGACCGCGCACTTCGCGCACCGCGCCACTGACATGACACGAGCGGCCACCCCGAAGGGCAGCCGCTCGTCGAGTCGGTCCGTGTCAGYCGGCGGTGCGGGCCTGCCGGCGCAGTGCGAGCTCGTCGTGGGCCGACGGCGTCGCGATGAGCTCCTCGTCCTCGTCCGCACGCTCGGTGGGCAGCGCCGCGAGGGTGCCCTCGACCTCACGCCAGACGCGGCCGACCGCGATGCCGAACACGCCCTGGCCGCCCTGCACGAGGTCGATGACCTCGTCGGCGGAGGTGCACTCGTACACGCTCGCGCCGTCGGACATCAGGGTGATCTGGGCGAGGTCGTCGACCCCCCGCTCGCGCAGGTGGCTCACGGCGGTGCGGATCTGCTGCAGCGAGACGCCCGTGTCCAGCAGGCGCTTGACCACCTTGAGCACGAGGATGTCGCGGAAGCTGTAGAGCCGCTGCGTGCCCGAACCGGTGGCCGGCCGGATGGACGGCTCCACCAGGCCGGTGCGGGCCCAGTAGTCGAGCTGGCGGTACGTGATGCCCGCGGCGCGGCACGCGGTCGGGCCGCGGTAGCCGGTCGCGGTGTCGAGGTCAGGGAGGTCGTCGTCGAACAGCATGCCCTGAGCGCGCTGCGGCACTGCCCCGCTGACGCTCTCGGCGCTCTCGTTGCTGGTCACGAATCCTCCACTCGTCGCACGCCGGTCGGCGGACATCTCCCCCGGCTGCTTGCCAGACTAGGCCCGCGGCGGTACGGACGCCATGACGCCCGCCGGGCGTGTCGCGACGGGCGAGTCTCACCTTCGACCTGAACGCGAAGGTTTGGGACTAATGACCCTCCGCGCCGCCCTCCTCCTCGGGTTCCGCGCCCGTGCTGAAGTCCTCGGGCGTGACGAGGTCGAGGAACCGCCGGAAGCGCTCGAGATCCTGCTCGGACGTGGTGGTCCGTACCTCGACGCCGGCGATCGCCACGACCTCGGCGGAGCACAGGACCGGGCAGCCGAACCGGAGCGCCATCGCGATCGCGTCGGACGCCCGGGAGTCGACCCGAGGCCCGGTCCGGAGCACCAGCTCGGCGTGGAACACGCCCTCCTCGAGGCGGGTGATCTCCACCCGCGTCAGGCCCGAGCCCACCGCGATGAGCACGTCCCGGAGCAGGTCGTGCGTCATCGGTCGGGGCGGCACGATGCCCGCCTGCGCGGAGGCGATGGCGCTCGCCTCCGTAGGCCCGATGAGGATGGGCACCAGGAGCTCGGAGTCGGGGTCGAGGAGCAGCACGACGATCTCGTCGTCGGCCATGTGCTGGCGCACCCCGACGACCTCGACCGGTACGAGCTCGGCGTCCTCTCCCATGCAGCCCACGCTACGACGCCGACGCCGATCCGGCGCCCCCCAGGGACAGCCGTTATGGCCGCGATCCGGCTACGGCGCGAGGTCGGCGACCGCCGCGCGCACGAGCGCGGTGTGCATCTGCGTGCAGAGCTCGCCCACCTCGGCCGCCAGCGTGCCCGCCCGGGCCCGCGACGACGCGCTCCGCTGGCCGCGCCACGGCGCCACCACCTGCTCGACGAGGTCCGCCTGACGGTCGGCCGAGGTCCGGAACTGCCGCAGGTGACGCGGGTCGATCCCGTGCTCGGCCAGCGCGGCGGCCGAGACCACGATCTCGCGGGCCCACAGGTCGAACGACCCCGTCCCGTGCGTGCGCAGGACCCCCGCGGCGACGAGATCCTCGACGAACGCCACCTCGACACCGGACTCGCGTGCGAGCGTCTCGAGCGTCCACCGCGTCCCGGTGCCCTCGCTGACGCCGTCCCGCGTGGCGAGCCGGGCGCGCGGAGCCGGCTCGTCCTCCTCCCCCGCGTCCAGGGCGGCGAGGCGGTCGCCGATGACCTTCAGGGGCATGTACCGGTCGCGCTGCTGGCGCAGGACGAACCGGAGGCGCTCGATGTCCGCCGGCGAGTACTGCCGGTAGCCGGCCGCCGTGCGCACCGGCTCGACGAGCCCCTGCTCCTCGAGGAAGCGGAGCTTGGACGTGGTGACGGCGGGGAACTCGATGCGCAGCGCGGCCAGGACGTCGGAGATCCGCATGGAGGCGCGGCGGGAGATGCCGCGCGGCCACGGCTCGTGCGTGACCTCGGCCGCGGTGCTCGTGTCGACCTGCACGCGCTGTGCTCGGGCGCTCGTCACGTGGTGCTCCCCGTGGGGCCGAGCGGCAGGGACCGGCCGGTCACGCGCCGGCCGTGTCGCGGTGCGGGCTGGGGTGGAACGTCATGCGGTACTTGCCGATCTGGACCTCGTCGCCCGCCCGGAGCGCCGACTGGTCGATGCGGGTCCGGTTCACGTACGTCCCGTTCAGCGACCCGATGTCCCGCACGACGAATGTCTGGCCCTCCCGGACGAACTCCGCGTGCTTGCGGGAGACGGTGACGTCGTCGAGGAAGATGTCCGCCGCCGTCGAGCGGCCTGCGACCGTCCGATCCGCGTCGAGCAGGAACCGCGCACCGGCGCTCGGTCCCCGCTGCATGACGAGCAGGGCAGAGGTGGGCGGGAGGGCGTGCACCGCGGCGACCTCGTCCGGGGTCAGCCCGACGGGTGCCGACGCCTCGATCTCGACGGGCTCGATCGCCCCGAAGCTCATCGTGGTGTCGGGTCCGCCCGCGAAGCGTCCGACCTGCGGGTCCTCGCCGCTCATGCCACCTCCCGGGCCCGTCTCTCACCTCGACGCCCGGGGTTCCTCGGGGTCAGCCACACCCTATGCGGACCGGGCGGGTCGGCGCAGCACGTCGGCACCAGGTGACAGCCTGCTGCGCGCTGCGCGGTCGGTACAGAACAGGATCAATCGCCCTGCGGCGGCACCGGCGTCGCGTACACCGGATCCGGCACGACCCGGATGGCGTCCACCTGCACGAGCTCCTCGCTCTCGACAACCCCTCTGCCCCCGTTATTGCGCACCTGCGCCATCGCACCACCCGGGATCTGCAGCGCCGGGGCGATGATGTCGGGGTCACCGATCGCGATCCAGCGGTACGGCGCCGTGAGCTCGACGCCGTCGAGGACCACCGCGCCACCCGTCCCCGTGAACGCGCTGCTCGCCGTCACCCGCTGGTCGTTGAGCTGCACCGCCTCCGCGCCCGCGTTCCGCAGCTCCTCGAGCATGTTCAGCATCGTGATCGGCTTGATGAAGCCGTCCGGCTCCGTGAGCGTGACCACCACACCCGGCCCCTCCGCGGGCAGGCGACCGGTGAGGATCCCCTGCGTCTCGGCGCTGCGGCGCAGCGCATCGAGAGCGGCCTGCCGGCGGTCGGAGCCCGAGAGCAGGTCGTCCCGCTCGCGCGCGAGGTCGGCGGACTCCCGGGCGAGGGCGTCGCCTCGGTTCGTGGTCTCGTCGAGGATCCGGACGAGGTCGCCCTGCCGCATCCCGCCGAGGTCCGCCTCACCGGACTGGCGCACCTGCGCCACCAGCGCGAAGCCGAGCACGGCGCACAGGACGCCCGCGACCAGCTGAGCGCGGGTGGAGCGGGGCTTGAGCGCACGACCGAGGACCGCCCATCCGCTCGGCTCCTTCGGCACCGGGACAGCCGTCGCGTCGTCGACCGACGGTTCCCGAGCGGGCGTCGAGCCGGACGGCAGTGCGTCCGGCCCGTCGGCAGGCTCGGGGT
>NZ_JBFUHU010000228.1:0-8411 GCF_056402235.1 Cellulomonas sp. P4_B5_2 | reverse complement strand
GCGGCACGACGACGTCCGCCGACGCGAGCGACACCCGGCCGTAGGCGGTCAGCGAGTGGTGCGACACGCCCAGGTGCCGCTCGCGCTGGTCCGCGCCCGACACGCGCAGCGACGCGACCGGTCGCCCGCGCAGCACGGCGGCCGCGTTCACCGCCTCGCCGGCGGCCACCCCGGAGAACCCCCAGCGCGTGCCGGTCCCCAGGTTGCCCGGCCCCTGCGCCACGACGACGACGTCGGCGCCGACGACGTGCCGCGCCGCGAGCAGCCCGGTGTGCACCGTGACCGCTTCCAGGTCGCCCCCGAACGACTGCCCGGTGGTCACGCACGCCTCGATCCAGCCTGCGGACCGCAGCCCGGCCACCGTCCGCGAGAACCACGCGGGCAGGGCACCGCCGTCGGTCATGACGTACGCGACCCGCGGGGCAGGGCGCCCGGCCACGTCCGCGGCGAACCGTGCGCCGGCGACGATGGCGGGCAGGGCGGAGTGCAGGTCGGCGACGACGACCGGGAGGCCGTCGAGGTCGTCGGCGTCACGCAGCACGTCGTGGTGCGGCGACTCCTGGTCGTCCACTCCGAGCACCATGGCCTGCAACGGCGTGTAGCGGGCCTTGACCAGGTGGCCCGGTCCCTCGGGAGGGTCGGTGGGCGTGCGGTCGGGCAGGGCGATCACGAGGGCGTACCCGCCGGTGCCCAGCCCGCGGGCCAGCGCCGAGACGTTGAGCAGCACGCGGTCGCCGATCTCCGGGCTCCCCACCAGCGAGGGGAAGGCCAGCGCGCGGACCGTGTCACCGGCCGTCGCGGTGCCCACCGGGGCCTCCAGCTCGACCGTCACCTCGGCGGCGCCGGGCCACGTGGCCCCGAGCGACACCACGACACCCGCACGCCACGTGATCACCCGCCCACGCTACCGGCCACTACGGTGGTGCCCGATGGCCGCTCAGATCGCCCCCGCCGAGCGCCTGCTCAACCTCGTCATCGCCCTGGTCAACACCGCGGGCCGGATGACGAAGGAGCAGGTGCGCACCAGCGTCGCCGGATATCAGGAGGCCCCGTCGGACGACGCCTTCGAGCGGATGTTCGAGCGGGACAAGGACACCCTGCGCGACCTCGGGATCCCGATCCTCACGGTCACCGACGCCGGCCACGGCGACGACATCGGCTACCGCGTGGACCTGGACGCCTATGCGCTGCCGCCCCTGGACCTCACGGCCGCCGAGCTGGGCGTGCTCGCGATGGCCGCACAGGTGTGGCAGGACCAGGCGGTCCGCGCGGACACCACACGCGCGCTGACCAAGCTGCGCGCCGTCGGGGAGGCGCCGGAGTCCAGCGACCTCGTCGCCGGGCTCGCCCCGCGCGTCCGGGCGGGTGGCGGCGCGTTCGGGCCGCTGGTGGACGCCGTGCAGGCCCGCCAGGCGGTCCGGTTCACCTACCGCGCCGCGACGACCGGCGAGGTCCGCGAGCGCTCCGTCGAGCCGTGGAAGCTGCTCGCGCGGCGCGGCGGGTGGGTGCTCGTGGGCCGTGACCGGGACCGCGGAGCCAGCCGGTCGTTCCGGCTGAGCCGGATCGAGGGGACGGTGCGGACGGTCGGCGAGCCCGGCGCGTTCCAGCCGCCGAGCGCCGAGGAGCTCGCGCACGCCCTGGAGACGTGGGGGAGCGGTCCCGAGCGGATCGCGACCCTGGCGATCCTGCCCGAGCGCGCGAGTGCCCCCCGGGCCCGCGCGGTCCCCGCTCCGGCGGACGGCCCGGACTGGTCTGCGGACCCCGCACTCGCGCACCGTGATCTCGTGCACGTCCCGTTCCGCGCGGAGTGGGAGCTGGCCGAGGAGCTGGTCGGGTACGGCGACGCCGTCGTCGTGCTCGCCCCAGCCGGGCTGCGTAGCTCGGTCCTGCACCTGCTGCGCACGGCGGCCACGCTCGACCAGGGGGTGTCCTCCGATGGCTGAGCGCGCCAGCGACCGGCTCCTGCGGATGCTCGGCATGATCACGTACCTGGACCGCCACGAGGGCGTCCCGGTCGACGCGATCGCCGAGCAGTTCGGCGTGACCGCCCGGCAGGTGATGGACGACATCGACACCCTGTGGGTCACCGGCACGCCCGGCTACTACCCGCACGACCTGATCGACTTCGACGCCGCGTCCTACGAGCAGGGCGTCGTGCGGCTCACGGAGTCGCGCGGGATGACCCGTCCGCTGCGGCTGGGTGCCCGGGAGGCGGTCGCGCTGGTCGCGGCGCTGCGCGCTCTGGACGCCGCCCTCGGCTCGGCGCACGGCGGCGACGGGTGACGCGGCCGCCGCCGTGGACGTGCAGCTCTCGGTCGATGCCGCCCCCGACGTCGCAGCAGCGGTCGCGACCGCGCTGCGCCACGGCCGTCGGCTCCACCTGCGGTACGTGAACGCGTCCGACGTCAGCACGGAACGCGACGTCGACCCGATCCGGCTGGTCACCGACGACGAGCGCTCCTACCTGCTGGGGTGGTGCCTGCTCGTCGACGGCGAGCGCCTGTTCCGCATCGATCGCGTGCTGGCCGCCGAGGTGCTCGACACCGACGCGGAGGACCACCAGGTCCGGCCCGGTGCCGAGGTCTTCTCGCCGGGAACGGACGGGGAGCTGGTCACCCTCCACCTGACGAGCCAGGCCCGGTGGGTCGCGGAGACGACCCCCGTGGAGGCCGTGCGCAACCTGGACGACGGGTCGTTCGAGGTGGACCTGCGCGTGGTCCAGCACGCCTGGCTGCGCCACCTCGTGCTCCAGGTGGCGGACGACGTGCTCGAGGTGCGACCGGCGCGCATCGCGCAGGAGGTCGCCGCGTCCGCGCGCGCCGCCCTGCGCGCGTACGGGGAGGTGGGCTGACGTGCTGTGGTTCACGGTCTGGACCGTGCTCGTCCTGGCGACGCTCGGCGGCGCGTTCCTGCTCGGCCGCCGGCTGTGGCGGTCGGCGGTCGCGCTCGGACGCGAGCTGTCCCGCGCGGCCGACGTCGCCGCCCAGCTGGCCGACCGTGTGGACGAGCTGCAGGCTGCCGCGGAGACGCGGGAGACAGGTCCGACGCTGTTCGCCGACCGGGACGTCCTGCGCGCCCGGCTCGCCGAGGTGCGTGCCGGCGCGGCGGACCGGCGGGTGGAGCGCGAGCAACGACGTGCGGCGACGCGACTGCGGTGGCGCGCGTACTGGACGTGAGCCGTCTGCGCCCGATCCCCAGGTGGCACGGGTAGGATCACCCGGTCATCGACATCCGACGGAGGACTCGACGTGTTCCGAAACATCAGCGCCTGGCACGTGCTCGTCGTGCTGCTCGTGGTCGTCTTGCTGTTCGGCGCGAAGCGGCTGCCCGACCTGGCCAAGAGCGTGGGCCAGTCGATGAAGATCTTCAAGAACGAGGTCAAGGACCTGCGGGACGACGACGCCCCGGTCACCACGACGACGACCACGACCGCGACGCCTCCCGTGGCACCGAGCGGCGTGACGCCCGTCGGCGCACCGCCGGCGGTCCCCCCAACGGTCGAGCCCCACTACGTGACCCCGGTCCGGCCCGCCGCGGAGCCCACCGAGGGCAACACCCCGCCGAAGGCCTGAACCTCACATGAGCGCTCGCCGCGGGGCTGAACCCGGCGGCCGGATGCCGCTGCGTGCCCATCTGGTCGAGCTGCGCCGCCGCGTCTTCCTCGCTGCCCTCGGTGTGGTGGTCGGTGCGGTCATCGGCTGGTTCCTCTACGACCCCGTCTTCACCGCCCTCCAGCAGCCGATCGTGCGGGTCGCCGAGGAGCGCGACAGCCTCATCGCGCTCAACTTCTCGGGGATCGCCACGTCGTTCGACATGCGCGTCAAGGTGTCGTTCTTCCTGGGCGTGATCCTGTCCAGCCCGTGGTGGCTGTACCAGTTCTGGGCGTTCGTGACGCCCGGTCTGACGCGCAAGGAGCGGGGCTACGCGTTCGGGTTCGTCGGCGTGGCGGTGCCGCTGTTCCTCGCGGGAGCGTTCATGGCGTGGTGGGTGCTGCCCAACGCGGTGCGCCTGCTCACCGAGTTCACGCCGACCGGCGCCACCAACCTCATCGACGCGCAGACGTACCTCGGCTTCGTCATGCGGATCATGCTCGCGTTCGGGATCGCGTTCCTGCTGCCCGTCGTGATGGTCGCGCTGAACTTCGCGGGGATCGGCACCGCGGCCACGTGGCGCAAGAGCTGGCGGTGGGCGGTGCTCCTCTCGTTCGTGTTCGCCGCGATCGTCACCCCGACTCCCGACGCGATCACGATGCTCGCCGTCGCCATCCCGATGAGCGGCCTGTACTTCGTGGCGCTCGGTGTGTGCGTGCTGCACGACCGCCGCGTCGACCGGCAGCGCGTGGCCGCGGGGCTCCCGCGCCTCGACGGGACGATCGCCGACGAGCCGGGCACCGCGTGATCCACCTCGGCCTCGTCGTCAACCCGACCGCCGGCAGGGGCCGGGGCACGCTGGCGGGCCGTCGGGCGCACGAGATCCTGCGGTCGCGCGGGCACAAGGTCGAGGACCTGTCCGCCTCGACGCTGGCCCAGGCGACGGACCGGGCTCGCGCGGCGGCGGTGCAGGGCCTGGACGCGCTCGTCGTGGTCGGCGGTGACGGGATGGTGCACCTCGGCGTGAACGTCGTGGCGGGCACGGGGCTCCCGCTCGGCATCGTGGCGGCCGGGACGGGCAACGACGTCGCCCGGTCCCTCGCGCTGCCGCGCGGAGACGTCGAGGCCTCGGTGGAGGCGATCGAGCACGGGCTGCTGGACGGCCCGCGCCGGGTCGACGCGGTGCGCGTCGGGTCTCCCGACCACGCGGCGCACGAGTGGTACCTCGGCGTGCTCTCCTGCGGTTTCGACGCGGCGATCAACGCGCGGGCCAACGAGATGACCTGGCCCAAGGGGTCGGCGCGCTACGTGCGGGCGCTGGGGGCCGAGCTCGGCCGGTTCCGGCCCTACGGGTACCGCGTGACGCTCGACGGCTCCGTGTGGGAGTCCGCCGGAACTCTCGTCGCCGTCGCCAACACGTCGTGGTTCGGTGGTGGGTTCAAGATCGCCCCCGACGCCGAGGTCGACGACGGGCTGCTCGACGTCGTGGTCGCCGGCCCGTTCACCCGGACCGGGGTGCTGAAGATCTTCCCGGGCATCCCGCAGGGCAAGCACGTCACCCACCCCTCGGTGGACGTCTACCGGAGCAGGTCCGTGCTCATCGAGCCCCTGACGGATCTGGGGCCGACGCCGCCGGTCGCCTTCGCGGACGGCGAGCGCATCGGTCCGCTGCCCCTGCGGGTGACGGTCGACCCCGGGGCGTTGTCCGTCCTCTGCTGAGTGCGCGCCGCACGGTCGGCGCACCGACGGTGTGCCTAGGGTGTGCACGTGGTGCCCCGATCCCGTAGGTCCGCCCCGTCGTCCTCGTCGTCGGACCAGAGCACGTCCCCGGCCGAACCATCGCCCGCCGAGCGCTACGCGGCGGCCAAGCGACGCGCCGAGGTGGACCGCAGCGAGCTGGGCCAGTTCCGTGAGCTGCTCGGCTTCCCCCTCGACGACTTCCAGGTCGAGGCGTGCCAGGCGCTCGAACGGGGGAGCGGGGTGCTCGTCGCGGCCCCGACCGGTGCCGGCAAGACCGTGGTCGGCGAGTTCGCGGTGCACCTAGCGCTCGCGTCCGGGCGCAAGGCGTTCTACACGACCCCCATCAAGGCGCTCTCCAACCAGAAGTACGCGGACCTGGTCCGCCGCTACGGCGCCGACCGCGTCGGCCTGCTGACCGGGGACACCACGATCAACGGCGAGGCGCCGGTGGTCGTGATGACCACCGAGGTGCTGCGCAACATGCTCTACGCGGGGTCGAGCACCCTGCAGGGGCTCGGCTTCGTGGTGATGGACGAGGTGCACTACCTCGCGGACCGGTTCCGCGGCCCGGTGTGGGAGGAGGTGATCATCCACCTCACCGACGACGTGCAGCTGGTCTCGCTGTCCGCGACCGTGTCCAACGCGGAGGAGTTCGGGGACTGGCTGGCCACCGTGCGCGGGGACACCACGGTGGTGGTGAGCGAGCACCGACCGGTCCCGCTCGGCCAGCACGTGCTGGTACGCGGCGAGCTGCTCGACCTGTACGCCGGGCACGTGGACCCCACGGCGCCAGGTGTCGACCCGCCGATCAACCCCGACCTGACGCACCTGCTGCGCCGGAGCAACCGGGAGGAGCCCGGGCAGCCGCGCCGCGGACCGCGAGACCGCGGTGGCCGGCCCCGACCGGGCGGAGGACGACCCGGCGGCGGTCGCCCGACGCCGCGGTTCGCGGTGGTCGACGCTCTCGACCGGGACGGGCTCCTGCCGGCGATCGTGTTCATCTTCTCTCGCGCCGGGTGCCAGGGCGCCGTGCAGCAGTGCCTGGCCGCGGGCGTCCGGCTCACCAGCCCCGCCGAGGTGTCGGAGATCCGCCGCATCGTGGAGGAGCGCTGCGCCGCGGTCCCGCCGGAGGACCTCGACGTCCTCGGCTACTGGGAGTTCAGCGACGCCCTGCAGCGCGGGGTCGCCGCGCACCACGCCGGGATGCTCCCGCTGTTCAAGGAGACCGTCGAGGACCTCTTCTCGCGCGGCCTGGTCAAGGTCGTGTTCGCCACGGAGACGCTCGCGCTCGGGATCAACATGCCCGCGCGCTCGGTCGTGATGGAGAAGCTGGTCAAGTGGGACGGCTCCAGCCACGTCGACGTCACGCCGGGGGAGTACACGCAGCTGACCGGGCGGGCGGGCCGGCGCGGGATCGACACGGAGGGCCACGCGGTCGTCGTCGCGCACCCCGGGCTCGACCCCGTGCAGCTGGCGGGCCTGGCGTCCAAGCGGCTGTACCCGCTGCGCTCGAGCTTCCGGCCGACCTACAACATGGCCGTCAACCTGGTCGCCCAGGTGGGCCGGGACCGGGCGCGTGAGGTCCTCGAGACGTCCTTCGCGCAGTTCCAGGCCGACAGGGGCGTGGTGGGCCTCGCGCGGCAGGCACAGGGGCACGCAGAGGCCCTGGAGGGGTACGCCAAGGCGATGGAGTGCCACCTCGGCGACTTCGCGGAGTACGCCGCCCTGCGCCGCACGATCGCGGCCCGCGAGAAGGACCTGACCCGGGCGGAGGCCTCAGCGCGGCGCGCCGAGGTGGCACGCACGCTCGAGGGGCTGCGCGTCGGTGACGTCCTGGAGATTCCCGTCGGCCGGCGGTCCGGTCACGCCGTCGTCATCGACCCCGGCGGCGACGCCGGCTTCGACGGTCCGCGGCCCACGGTGCTGACGATCGACCGCCAGGTGCGCAAGCTCACGGTGGCCGACGTCGGCACCGGGGTGCGCACGGTCGGCTTCCTGCGCGTGCCCAAGGGCTTCACGGCGCGCGTCCCGGCGGCCCGTCGGGATCTCGCGGCCGCGCTGCGGTCGTCGGTGGGCACGAGCACCGGGCCCACCCGCAAGGACCGTCCCAAGGGCGGCCAGCGCGCTGCCGCGGACGACGCGGAGATCGCGGCGCTGCGGCGCAGGCTGCGGGCGCACCCGTGCCACGGCTGTCCTGATCGCGAGGAGCACGCGCGCTGGGCCGAGCGGTGGGCGCGGCTGGCGGGGGAGCACGACGCCCTCGTCGCGCGGATCGCAGGGCGCACCGGCTCGATCGCGGCGGTCTTCGACCGCATCTGCGACATCCTGCTGCGCCTCGGCTACCTGGAGAGGTCCACCGACGACTCCGGCCGCGGTGCCCTGGAGGTCACGGACGACGGACGGTGGCTGCGCCGAATCTACGCCGAGAACGACCTCCTGCTCGCCGAGTGCCTGCGGCGGGGCATCTTCGACGAGCTCGACGCCCCCGGCCTGGCTGCCGCGGTGTCGACGCTCGTGTACCGGTCGCGCCGCGACGACCAGGGCGAGCCGCGGATCCCCGGGGGTCCGAACAGCCGGCTCGGCGTGGCGCTCGACGCGTGCGTCCGAGCGTGGTCGGAGCTGGACGACCTGGAGACGGCGCACAAGGTGGAGACCATCCAGCCGCTCGACGCCGGGCTCGTCGAGGCCGTGCACCGCTGGGCTGCCGGCCGCAGCCTGGACGCGGTGCTCAAGGGCAGCGAGCTGTCCGCGGGCGACTTCGTGCGGTGGTGCAAGCAGGTCATCGACGTGCTCGACCAGGTGTCCCAGGCGGCGCCGCACCAGCGGCTGCGGGACACCGCACGCAAGGCGGTCGACGCCCTCCGGCACGGGGTGGTGGCGTACTCGTCGGTCTGACGTGACGCCCTTGTCGGACTCCGGGGACGGGTTCGCCCCGCTTTGCGGCCTCTGCCTGCGCTGACCTGCCCTATCGTGTGCCCCTGTGAGCTCGACCCTCTACCGACACGGCGTGGTGCACACCGCGGCCGACCCTTTCGCCGAGGCGATCCTGATCGACGACGGCACCGTCGCCTGGCTCGGTGC
>NZ_JBFUHU010000227.1:0-6151 GCF_056402235.1 Cellulomonas sp. P4_B5_2 | reverse complement strand
GTGTCGGGCGGCTCGGTCGAGACGGGGGTGCTCGCCCTGGCCACCGCGGGCGTCGCGGTCGCCGCGGATCCGTCCGGCACCCGGGTGGCCGCGCGTGCCCGCCTGCCCCGGGACGGGCTGGACCTCTCGCTCGAGGGGGTGCCGGTCGGYCCGGAGCTCAGCGTGGAGTCCACGATGCCGTTCGGCTCCGGGTACCTCGGCTGGGCCGTCTACCCGAGGCTGCGCGTCGACGGCACCCTCGACCTCCCCGGTCGCACGGTCACGCTGGACGGCGCCGGAGGCTATGCGGACCACAACTGGGGTCGGTGGTGGTGGGGCGACGACGCCGGCTGGGACTGGGCCTGCTGGCACGCCCCTGACGGGCTGCTGGTGGTGTTCTCGCGCATGACGAACCGCGCGCACACGAGGTCCGGCCTGGTGCTGCTCACCGTGGAGGTCCGCGGTCGGGTGGTCCGGTTCGTCGACGACCAGGTGCTCGTCGAGACGACGGGGCGCACGTGGCCGTCGCGTCGCCTGCCCGGCGCGCTCGCCGCACTGCACACCGACCGTGCGACCGAGCGGCTCCCGTCGCGCGTCGTGGTGCACGCGAGCAACGGCTTCGACGGGCTGGACCTCGAGTTCGACGTGCGGGACGTGGCACAGCTGGTGATGGCGGAGCCCGCGCAGCCCGGCTCCGCCTTCCTGCACGAGCTCGTCGGGGCGTTCCGCTGCGTCGGGCTGATCGCCGGGACGCGGGTGGACTCCGTCGGGCTGGGGGTGGTCGAGCGTGCCGGATAGGGGGCTCGCGGCCTTCGTGGCGGCGCTCGTGGCGGGTCTGGACGCCGGAGACCCCGACGCGGGCGCGCGGGTGCGGAGGCTCGCCGGTGCGCGTGAGGCGCGGATCGGCCTGGACGACGAGGCGGTCGACGTGCGGTTCGACGGTGCGGGCGCGCTGCGCGTGACGTCGGCCGCCGCCCACGGACCGGCCTGCTGGGGCCGCACGGACCGGGGGACCGTGGTCGACCTGCTCGAGGCCCGGCTCGAGGTGCGGGACGCCGTGCTGACCGGCCGGATCGAGGTCGTCGGCACGGTGGAGGACGTGGCGGCGATCTTCGCGGTGGTCGAGGTGCTGCTCGCGTCCTCCGTGCGGCTGCCGGCGCTGCAGGCGCTCGCGGAYGAGCTCCTCACGGGCGCCGCTGTGGCACCGTCGTCGACCGCGCAGGTGGCGTGGTACCCCTCGGAGACCAGTCCCGAGGAGATGGTGCTGCTGGGCGAGCTGGACCTGCTGGCCGACGAACTGGGCGGCGTTGCTGGTTGACGCCCGACTTTGTCCGGGTCGATCCTGCTTGGTGACGACATCCCGCACGGCAACCTGGGGGTAGCCATGGGCTCCGACGTCCACCTCGACGGGCATCTCGGCTCGATCGGACCCGTCTCGATGAACCCGGTGGTGGTCGACCACATCGGTGCCATCGGTCCCGTCACGGTCGCCGGCATCCCCAACGAGTTCGGCATCACGATCCACGAGCCGATCCCCAAGATCCAGATGGGCATCGACCCCGTCACCCTGAACCCCCTGAACGCGACCATCACCCTCAACCCMGTCACGCTCAACCCGGTCAACCTCAACCTCGCCGTGACCGAGCTCCCCRAGACGCGCGCCCACCTGCCCGCCGACTTCACGGTCGGGCTGAGCCTGCTGGGGATGGACCTGCTGAGCATCCGGCTGTGCGGTGAGGCGCAGATGATCTCCGAGGCGTACAAGGCCGGACCCTGCGAGCGCTGCGGGTACACGGACCGCGACGACGACCTCGACCCGAAGGACGGCTGACACCGTGGCTCGTGCCACCCGGGCAGCGGCGGACGACGTCCGGGTCGCGCGGCTCGTCGGCCCGCCCGGCGCGGTGGTCGGAGTGGTCGACGTCCCCCCCGACCAGCGCACCTCGATCGTGCTGGTGCCGCCGGCGTCGAAGGAGCCCGACGAGGTCCTGTCGACCGCGCGGGTGCTCACGGCCCCCGCCGGTCCGGCGCGGACCGAGGTCCGGCTGCTGCTGGCCGACGACGCACCCTCGGGGGAGCGGGCGGCGCAGCTGCTCTGGGACGGCGGGGCCATCGACGTGCGGATCGAGGTGCTCGGGTCCCAGGCGGCCGAGGTCCGGCCGCTCGTCGTCCCGGTCTCCGGACCGGCCGGCGCGATCGTGCCCGTGTCGGTGCACGTGGTGAACCGGGGGAACCTCCCCGTCGAGATCGGCAAGGTCGCCGTGCTGGCGTTCGAGGAGCGGGAGACGCTCGAGCACGCGATCGCCGCCGGGCTGAGCGGCAAGGCTCGGGGTCTGGACCGGTGGGCGGTGGTCGCCGACACCGTGGCCGCCCGTCAGTCCGAGGCCGCCCGGGTGGTCGTCACGGACGGCGCCGGGATCCTCGCGCCGGGCGCCGACACGCTCGTGGCGGCCGAGGTGCACGTCCCGGCCGGCCTCCCGCCCGCCGAGCACGCGGGGACCTGGGTGGTTGCCGGGGTGCGCGTGCGGGTCGAGGTCCAGGTCACCGCCCCGGTGCCCACCCCGCGGAAGCGCAGCACACGAGCGAAGGAGCCGTCGTGAGCACTCAGCAGAGCATGACCGACCAGACGACGGCCGCGCTCGACGCGGTGGTCGGCGCCGGCCTGAAGCTCGGCCGGTCGATGCTGGACGCGATGCGGTCGTCCACACCCGTGTCGGACGTCGTCGCGGCAGCCGGCAAGGTCRACACGAGCGGCCTGCGCCTGCCGCAGGTGTCGCTGGGCACGCAGCCGTGCGGCTGCGCGATCCCCGACGCGTGCTTCCTGCCCGAGAAGCTGCCCACCGTCACGGCGCACGGCTGCCCGGGCGCCACGATGACGCTGCGGCTCGTCGTGACCAACGAGTGGCCCGCCAGCCGGTTCGTCGCCGTCCGGGTGACCGGGCCTGACGCCGGCTCGGTGACGGTCACGCCCGTGCAGCAGCAGATCGGGCCGTACGAGACCGCGACGTTCACCGCCACCGTGCACCTCCCCGACGACGGCTCCGAGTCGCTGTCGGCCCTCCTGTGGGTACGCGGCTGCCGCGACCACGTCGTGCGGTGGGAGGTGTCGTCGTCCGACGGCGGCTGTTCCTGCGTCCACGAGGTCGCGGTCCTGGACGAGCCCGACACGGTGCACCACTGGTACGACCACTTCTACAAGGAGCCCTGCTGCCGCCCGCAGCCGCGCCAGGGCCGGGTCCCGGTCGTCCATGGCTGAGCCGCCACCCACCGCAGGCGCGGACGACCTGGTGCGCCGGATCGTCGACGCGAACGTCGCCTACTACAAGGCCTGGGGAAGCCTCGTCACCGACTGGCTCGCCGAGGTCACCGCGGTGGCCAAGGAGGCCCCCCGCGTGGTGTCGCTCCAGACGCCCGGCCGGCCGGCGACGCACAGCCACGCCGACGCGCCCGTCGCGCACCAGCACACGGCCGACGACGCGCCGGCGCCCGCCGCGGCGTCGCTCGTGCTGGAGGGGCCGGCGGGCGCGCAGGCCGCCGGGGCGTTCGAGGTCGAGAACGTGCTGGACGCCGCGGCGGCGGGCGTCGTCGTCGTGGACCCGTTCCGCGACCCGTCCGGCCAGCCGGTCGACGTCGAGGTCACCGTCACGCCCTCGACCCTCGACCTGGCCGCCAAGGAGTCGGTCGTCGTCTCGTTGCGGGCCACCGTGCCGGACTCGGTCGTGGCCGGCGTCGACCATCGCAGCACCGTGCGCGTGGAGGGGATCCCGGCCGGCACGATCGCCGTCGTGCTGCGGCGCACCGACGCATGAGCGAGACCGCCAGCGGGGTGCTCGCCGCATCGATGTGGTCGTGGGCTGCGCTGGTCTCCGACCCGGCCCGCGCGACACGCCAGAACGCTCGCGCCCGTGGCGATCGCCTGGTCGTGGACGCCGCCCCGCCGACCCCCGGCGGGGGRCCGCTGCTCAGCCGGACGCAGCGGGGTCCGCGGCTGCTGGACGCGCCGACCAAGAACGACGGGCTGGTCGAGGAGTTCGACCGCCTGGCCGAGGCCTACGACTTCTACGTGCGCCCGTTCTCCGTCCCGCTCTTCTCCGAGGCCCTCGACATGCTCGCGCCCCTGCTCACGCCCGACGCCCGTGTGCTCGACGCCGGGTGCGGCCCCGGGCGGGAGCTGCGGGCCGTCGCGCGCCGGGTCCCCGACGGAGAGGTCGTGGGCGTCGACCTGGCCGCCGGGATGGTCGTGGGCGCGCACCGGGCGGCCTGGGCAGCAGGCCTGGACAACACGGCGTTCGTGCAGTCCGACGTCGGGGACCTGCCGCGGGACCTCGACGGCGCGTTCGACCTCGTCTACAACTGCCTCGCGCACCATCACTACCCGGATCCGGCGGCCGCGGCGGCGGGCATCAGGCGGTGCCTGCGGCCGGGCGGCCACTACGCGATCATCGACCCGGGCCCGGAGTGGTTCGTCCGGCTGGCGTCGGCACTCTCCCTGGCCGGCGACCCGGGGTGGATCGGCTTCCACACGCCCGAGCAGTTCCGCGTGCTGCTCGAGGGTGCCGGGTTCGTCGACGTGCGGTGGTACGACCTCCTGCCAGGGTTCGGGATCGCCCTGGCGCGCGTCCCGGACTGACACCGGTCACCTGACGCCCCTGACCCTGGGGCGCACCTACACTCGGCCGCGTGCCCGGACCCGCCGCCCCTCCTGACCTGCGCTCCCGAGCGCGGCAGAGCGGTAGCATCGTCGCGCGTCGCGTGCTCGATCAGCCGCTGCGACGCATCGGCATCGGCGGTGCGGTCGCACTCCTCGCGGTCACGGCGGCGTTCGGCGGTCTGCAGGAGCAGGCGCAGGACGGCCCCGAGATGCTCGCCGTCGACACCCCGGTCGAGGTCGCCCCGTTCGAGCTGACCGTCCACCGTGTCGTGTGGACCACCGCCCTGCCGGGCCAGTACCTCTCCGAGGCCGGCAACCGGTGGATCGGCGTCGTCGCGACGGTGCGCAACACGAGCGACGCGGGTCTTCTGGGCGGCACGCTTCGGGACGCGCTCACGCTCACCGACGTCGACGGGCTGGTGAAGGCGCACAAACCGATCGTCCCGGGGGTGACGTCCACGTCGATCGCGCTGCTCGAGGACGGCTCGTCGCTGAGCCCCGTGCAGCCGGGCCTGACGTACGAGGCCGCGTTCCTGTTCGAGCAGGACGGCTCCGTCGCACCGCCCACCAGCGCGACCGTCCTGGTGCAGCGGCACACCTGGCGCAGCGGCAGCCTCGATCCGACCGTGGCGTGGTGGGACCCGACGACGACCCTGCGGGGCGAGCTCGACGTGCGCGAGGCCGTGTCCGACGAGGACGAGGAGGTCGACGAGTGACCGTGCCCGAGCCGGTCGCACGTCGTCCCCGAAGGCAGACGCTCGGCGCCGGTGCGGCCGTCCTCGCCGCCCTCGCCGTGGGCCACGTCGTCGTCACCGCCTTCCCCGTCGACGAGCGCGTGCAGGCGTCGTTCGTGCGGTCCGCGGTCGTCGGTGAGCCCGTCGAGCTCCGGTACGCGCGCCTGACGGCGGGCGAGCCCGCGGGCTCGACGGTCCTCGACAACGACGACGGGACGCTGCTCGCGACGCCTGGCGTGTGGCTCACCGTGCCCCYGACGATCGAGGTCGTCGGCCAGCCGCGCGCGCTGAGCTTCGCGGAGCTTCTCGGCGGCGACGGTCGCACTTACACCGTGTTCACGGGCGGACGCTCATGGTTCCTCCCGGGCACCGCGCAGCCGGGGGTCCCTCGCTACGCGACGGTGCGCGTCGAGCTCCCGCCCGAGGCTGTGCCGGGGGCGCACCTGCGCATCGGGTCGGAGCAGAAGGACCAGCGCCGCGACGACGTCGCCGACATCGACCTGGGCCTCACGCAGGCCGACGCGGACGCGTGGGCGGCGGACGACACTCCCGTCCTCGCCGGCGCGTGGTCCGACGAGCCTCCGGAGCAGCCTTGAGCACGACGACCGACTCGCCGCCGACCTCCCGGTCCTGGTGGCGACGCAACCGCTGGGCCCTGGTCGCGCTGCCCGTCGCGCTGGCGCTCGCGCTCGTCGCGGCGGGCGACCGGGTCCGCACCCTGTGGTGGGAGCAGGACCTGCGCCGCCCGACCACCGTCGAGGCGGGCGAGACCGCTCCGTTCCACCAG
>NZ_JBFUHU010000226.1:0-8455 GCF_056402235.1 Cellulomonas sp. P4_B5_2 | reverse complement strand
GGAGGCCTCACGGACCGCGACGTTCACCGCCGGCGCGTCGAGGACCGCGGGCCGGAAGGCGGTGGCGACGCCGGCCTGCGAGCGCGCCTGCGAGGCGGGCGTGCCGAGGGGCACGAACGACAGCTGCTCACGCAACGAACTCGTCCTCCCCGTCGCGGCGGATGACGATCTGCCCGCTCTCCTCGAGCCGGCGGATGGCCTGCACGATCCCGGCGCGGGCGTCCTCCACCTGCGACAGACGGACCGGACCGAGCAGGTCGATCTCCTCGACCAGGTTCTCGCGGGCACGCTCGGACAGGTTGCGCAGCACGGTGTCGCGCACCTCGACCGAGACGCCCTTGAGCGCCACGGAGAGCTCGGACGTCTCCACCTGACGCAGGACCAGCTGCATCGCGCGGTCCTCGAGCAGGACGATGTCGCCGAAGACGAACATCCGGCTGCGGACCTCCTCGGCCAGCGCCTCGTCGCGGCTGGACAGCCCCTCGAGGATCAGCTTCTCCGTGGTGGGGTCGGCGCGGTTGATGATCTCGACGAGCGGCTGCACGCCACCGACGGGAGCCAGCTCGCGCGGCGCCAGCACGGTCGAGGCCTTGCGCTGGAGCGAGTCGGCGATCACGGCGACCACGTCGGGCGACGCCCGCTCCATGAGCGCGATGCGGTGCGCGACCTCGCCCTGCAGGTCCGGCTCGAGGCCGGCGAGGATCGCCGACGCGTGCTCGGGACGCAGGTGGGCCAGCACGAGGGCGATCGCCTGGGGGTGCTCACCGGACAGCAGCGAGATCACCTGGCGGGCGTCGGCCTGCTGGAGGAACTCGAACGGCTGCCCGGCCATGCTCGTCTGGAGCCGCTCCATCACCCCGGCGGCCTGGTCGGCGCCGAGCGAGGCCTCGAGCAGGTGCTGCGCGAGGCCCATCCCACCGCCGACCCCGGGGCCGATGACGGACGCGGCGTAGAACTCCTCGAGCACCTCGTCGGCCATGGCCTGGTCGACGCGGTCCAGCCGCATGATCTCCGCGGTCAGCTCCTCGATCTCCGCGACGTCCAGCTGCGCCATCACGCGCGCCGCACGGTCGCGACCGAGCTGCACCAGGAGCATCGCCGCCTTCTGCGACCCCGTCAGCGTGCTCATCGGCCACGTCCCGACGACGAGCCGGAGCCCACGAGCCAGCCACGCAGCAGGTCGGCGACCTCGTCCGGCTGGTCGTCTGCGAGTGCACCGATCTCCGCGCGCTTGACCGCGACGGGGTCGGGGGCGAGCTGCCGCGGGCCGGCCGGGAGTGCCGGCAGCTCGTCGGCGGACACGCCCTCGATCCCGAGCGGGTCGTGCGGGCCGGGACCGAGCGGGATCTCGCCCAGGTCGATCGCCGTCCGCCGGGACCTGCCGGACCGCCGCGCCACGGCGATCACCACGATGATGACGAGCAGCAGGGCGGCACCCGCGATCGCGCCCTGCCGGACGAAGGACTTGCTGGCGGCTGCCTCGGCCTCGGCGTCCGCCGCGGCGAGAGCCTCCTCGGCCGACTCCGCCTGCGACGTGTCGAACGCCATGCTCTGCACCGCGATCGTGTCGCCGCGCTCCGTGTCGATGCCCGCGGCGGCCGCGACCATCTGCGAGAGGTCCGCCATGTCGATCCCTGCGACGGCCTCGGTGTCCACCGCGACCGCCACGGACTGGCGCTCGACGGCGCCCGGCGCCGCCGTGGTGACCTCGGTGCTCTTGTTCACCGCGTTGGTGACGTCCTCGGTGGTCGACGTGTACGTGCCCGTCCCGGAGGCGCCCTCCGGCACCGCGATGTTGTCGGGTCCCAGCACGCCAGTGGCCGTTCCCCCGGAGCCGGTGTAGTCCTCCGTGGTGGTGGACGACGCGAGCGGCGGCGTCCCCTCGCTGGCGGAGAACTGCTCCACGGTCCGCTGGGTCTCGTCGTAGTCCAGCTCGGCGGTCACCGTGACCGCGGAGTGCCCCGCGCCGACCACCTGGTCGAGCAGTGCCTGGACGGCGCCGCGCACCCGCTCCTCGTACTCGTTCGTCTGCCGGCCCGCGAGCCCGCCCCCGGTGGCGCCCGTGCCCACGGCGGAGAGCACCTGGCCGGTGGAGTCGACGACGGCGACGTCGGTGGGCTCCATGCCCTCGATCCCCGCGGACACCAGGTGGACGATCGACTGCACCTGGTCGGCGCCGAGCGTGGCACCGGCCCGGGTCCGGACGAACACCGACGCCGTCGGGTCCGCCTTCTCGGAGACGAACACCGAGTCCTCGGGCATGGCCAGCCGCACGGTCGCCGCGTCGACGCCGTCGATCGCACCGATCGTCTTGGCCAGCTCGCCCTCGAGCGCGCGCTGGTAGGTCTTCTGCTGCTGGAACTCCGAGGAGGTCATCGGCATCTCGTCGAGCAGCGAATACCCGCCGCCGTCCGCGTTGGTGGGCAGGCCGGCCGCGGCGAGCTTGATGCGCTGGTTGTAGAGCTGGTCGGCCGGCACCATCACCGTGGAGCCGCCGTCGGTCAGCTGGTAGGAGACGCCCGCGGACTCGAGCTCGTCGACGACCGCGCTGGCGTCCGCCCCCGAGAGGCTGGTGAACAGCGGGCTCATGGTCGGCTTGGAGAGCCAGCTGCTCAGCGCCACGGCACCGAGCACGAGCACCGCCACGCCGATGATGACGAGCGTGCGCTGGGCCAGCGAGAACTCCTTGACGGCCGCCGACATCCGGCTCATCGCCGCCTGCATCTGCGCGGGCATCAGCCCTGCATCCGCATGATCTCGGAGAACGCCTCGACGGCCTTGTTGCGCACCGCGGCGGTCAGCTCGATCGCCGTCGACGCCTCGGCCGCGGCGATCGTGTAGTCGTGGATGTCGTCGAGGTCACCGGTCACGGCCTGCACGGCGAGGTTGTTCGACGTCGCCTGCAGGCCCTGGAGCTGGTCGATCGAGCCGAGCACCGAGGCGAACCCGGCGCCCGACGCGGGGTCGGCCGCCGTGGTCGCGGCCGTGGGCCCGACGAAGGATGTGGGGGTGACCGCGGACACCGCGGTGACGGGGAAGCTCATGCTCATCGTCCGATCTGGAGGGCCGCTGCGTAGGTCTCCTTGGCGCGGTCCACCACGGCGGCGTTCGCCTGGTAGCCGCGCTGAGCCATGATCAGCTGGGTCATCTGGCTCGACATGTCGATGTCCGGGTAGCGCACGTAGCCCGCGTCGTCGGCCAGCGGGTTGTCGGGCTCGTACACGAGCCGGCCCTCCGCGGAGCCCTCGACGATGCCGGCCACCTGGACGCCTGCCTGGTCACCCTGCATCTCCTGGGCGACCACGTACTTCTGCCGGAACGCGTCCTCGCTGGTGGCCCGGACCGTGCTGACGTTCGCCAGGTTGTCACTGACCGCGTCGAGCCACTTGCGGTGGACCGTCAGGCCGGTGCCCGCGATGCCGATCGCGCCGAAGATCGTCATCAGCTGGTCCGCATCGCGGCGCGCACCGACGAGAACTGGCCGGAGATCGCCTGGGTCGCCAGCTGGTAGCGCAGGTTGGTGTCGACGTTGAGCAGCGTCTCGGTGTCGAGGTTGACGTTGTTGCCGTCCTCGCGCGTGGGCTCCAACGACCGGGCGACCTGCGCCGTGACCGCGCCGCTGCCATGCCGGACCGCTTGGCTCAGCTCGTCCTCGAAGGAGACACGCTGGGCCTGGTAGCCGGGCGTCTGGATGTTCGCGACGTTGTTCGCGATGACGCGCTGGCGCAGTGCGAGACCGTCGAGCGCGCTGTTGAGCGCGACGGAGCTCACGGAGTCGAACATGCCCATGACGGACCCACCTCACCGACGAGGAGACGAGGTCGGCCGATCCGTGGCCTGCTGTGCGAGCGATCCGTGCTCACTGTCCCCATCGGCCGCGACGCCGGGGTGTGGAGGACTTCCTGCAACCCGATCGGGCTTCACCCGTTCGGGTGCGGGGGCTCAGGCCTCGGCGTCGACGTAGACGGCGGCGGCATCCGCCGGACGGCCCTGCAGGGCACGCGTCGCGGCGATCTGGCGGCGGCTGCGCGTCATGGCCTCGGCCGTGCGCCGGGCGGTGTCGAGCTGGCGGTCGAGGAGCGCCTGCGCGCGGACGTGCAGGGCGGCCGGCAGCGGACCGAGATCGCCGCGGGGGTGCCACTCGGCGGCGCGGGCGACCTCACCCACGCTGGCGAGGTGGGCGTCGCGGAGCGCGGCCTCGGCGGTCGCGAGATCCAGCTCCAGCTCGTCGAGGGCGTCCGACCAGGCGGCGACCCAGAGGTCGGTGCCCGACGTGACGGTGGCCATGTCAGCCGACGCCGAGGAGCCTGGCACCCATCGCGGCATCGGTCGTCGCGACGGGAACCGTCATGGCAGCCGGGGCCGCTGCCCGCGTGAGCTCGTCCGCGGCGGCGTGCCACGCGTCGGCCAGCGGGAGCACCAGGTCCCGGCACGCCCGCGCCCGGTCGGCGTCGCCGTGGGCGCTGGCACCGATGAGCTCGGCCAGGAGGTACCGGTAGATCGCCATGAGCTGCTCGCCGCCCTCCCAGCCCTCCGGCTGCAGGCTGACCATGAGCTCGGCCACGATCTCCTGCGCGTGCTGCAGGTGCGCGCTGCCCTGCACCCGGTCGCCGGACTGCAGCGCCTCGACGCCGCGGTCGACGTCCAGCAGCATGCGGTCGTACAGCATGGTGAGCAGGCGGGCGGGGCCGACGGTCTCGACCGCGGAGGTCACGTACCGGGAGCGGACGCTGTGCATGAGAGGTGCCCTTCGATCGGTCGGACGGTCGGGGTCAGCTCGAGGCCGACAGGGACGCGAGCTGGCTGGACAGCCACGACGACTGCGACTGCAGGCCCGAGAGGGTGACCTCGAGGGCGGAGTAGGTCTTCTGCAGGGACTCGCGTCGCAGGGCCAGCCGCGTGTCCCAGTTCTCGATCTGCTTGCCGAGGTCGGTGACGACGCCCTGCTGGCCCGTGATCTTGAGCGTCAGCGAGCCGTCGATCGAGTCGCTGGCACCGTCGGCCACGTCCGCGACGCGCTGGGCGAGGCCCGCGACGACCTTCTGCGTCGCCTCCGGGTCCTTGGCCAGCGCGGCGGAGAACTTCGCGGAGTCGAAGGTGAACGTGCCGTCGCGGTTCACCGTGATCCCGACGGTGGACGGCGACACACCGTCGACGGCGTAGGACGCGGCGGTGGCCAGCTGCTGCTGGAGCCCGCGCACCGCACTGTCCCCGGAGAACATTCCGCCGGTGACCGTGGTACGGCCGTCGCTGGCCGTCGCGGTGGTGGTCGCGGTCCGCGACGAGATCTCCGAGAGCACCACCCCGAGCGAGCCGACGAGGCCCGAGGCCAGCGCCGTGAGCGCCGCCGTGTCGGTGGCGACCGTGAGGGTGACCGGGTCGGTCTCGACCTTGGAGACCGTGATGCTCGTGCCAGCCAGCACGTCGGAGAACGTGTTGGTGGCGGAGGTCGCCTGCTGCGCGGCCCCGCTGCCGGGCCAGAGCGTGATCTTCGCGTCCTGCGCGGTGCGGGTGGGCGTGAGCCCGACCGACGTCGCGGTGCCCGCCTCGACCTCCGCCTTGGTCCCGGCGTAGATCGTGAACGCGGCGCTGGCTCCGGTGGACGTCCCGGAGAGCTGTAGCCGGGTGTCGCCACCCACGGTCACGGCGACCGCGGAGACGCCCGCGGCCGACGACGAGATGGCCCGGGCCGTCGCCGCGGCGTCCGTGCCGACGGCGATCTCGGTGAGCGTTCCGTCCGCCTTCTTGAAGGTGAGGGTCGACGCACCGCCGGTGAACCTCGCCAGGTCGGCCGGGCTCGTGAGCGAGACCTGTCCCTGGGCGACGGCGTCGACCGTGAAGCTGAGCGCGGTGGGCGTTGCGCCCGTCGTGGTGGTCGCGGTGACCGAGGCGGCCGACGTGGTGGCCTTCGTGGCGTCCCAGGAGACGGCCTTCGCGGCCTTCGTCGCGGACTCGGCGAGCGAGGCGACCTTGGTGTTCAGGGCCTGCAGCGCGGTCACGAGCGACGTGGTGGAGCTCTGCTTCGACTTCAGCAGGGTCTGGGGGGCGGCCTCCGCGGACATCAGGCTGTTGATCAGGTCGGTCGTCTGCAGACCGCTGACCAGTCCGTCGATGCCGAGCGCTGCCATGGCCGGTGGGTCGAACCCTGGGCCGCAGGGGATCACCCGCGGCCCAGGTCAGGATCACCGCAGGAGCGAGAGGACGCCCTGGGGGATCTGGTTGGCCTGCGCGAGCATCGCCGTGCCGGCCTGCGACAGGATCTGCGCGCGGGTGAAGGACACCATCTCCGAGGCCATGTCCGTGTCGCGGATCCGGCTCTCCGACGCGGACAGGTTCTCCACCGAGACGTTGATGTTCTTGATGGTGTGCTCGAGGCGGTTCTGCATCGCACCGAGGTTGGCGCGAGCAGTGGAGACGCCCTTGATCTTGTCGTCGATCAGCTTGATCGACGCCTGGGCGTTGGTCGCGCTGTCGAACTTGAGACCGACCGTCGAGGTCGCACCGGCGGTGCCGGCGGCGGTGAACCCCGCGCCCGCGCCGTCGGGGTCGGCGATGCCGACCGCTCCGCCGTTGTTGGCGGAGACCACGATGCCGGTGCCGGCGCCGTTGGCGTCCTTCACGACCGAGACCGTGAAGTTGGCCGCGAAGGCGGCGTCGCTCCGGAGAGCCCCGGCGTACTCGTCGACCGACTGGAAGCCGGCGGCCGAGCCGTCAGCCGTGGCGTCGAGCGTGCCCGTGGTGATCGTGGTAGCGACGCCACCCTGGGTCACCGTGAAGGTCGCGGGCGTCGTGGCCAGGGCGGTAACACCCGCAGCCGCGATGTCGAACTGCGTGCCGGACGTCGCGAGCGCACCGGTCTTGAGGTCGGCCGAGAGCGACTTGATGTTGGCGCCGGACAGGTCGACCACGATCTGGGAGTTGGTGTCGCCGTCCGCACCCACCTGGAAGGTGAGCTTGCCCGAGCCCGCGCCGGCGGAGCCGTCGAGGAGCTTGGTGCCGTTGAAGTTCGTCGAGTTCCCGATCCGGTCCAGCTCGGAGACGAGGCTCGTCGCCTCCGTCGTGATGTTGGCGCGAGCGTCCGCGTTGTTGGAGTCGTTACCGGCCTGGACGGCCAGGTCGCGAACCCGCTGCAGGATCGCGTGCACCTCGGTGAGGGAGCCCTCAGCGGTCTGCACGACCGAGATGCCGTCCTGGGCGTTGCGGGCGGCGACCTTGAGGCCACCGACCTGCGAGCGCAGGCCCTCGGAGATCGCCAGGCCGGCCGCGTCGTCCGCAGCGCGGTTGATGCGGAAGCCGGACGAGAGCTTCTCGAGCGACTTGCTCAGGTCGTTCTGCGTGTTGGACAGGTTGCGGTACGAGTTGACTGCCGCGATGTTCTGGTTGATCGAGAGACCCATCGTGATCTTCCTCCTTGAGTCGGGTCCGAACAGCCCCTCCATGGGCTTGGTCTGCCCATCGGCTGCGATCCGCCGGTCTGAGGAGTTTTCTGCGACGAGTTCGTCGAGGTCAGGCGGACACGGCCGGCAGTGCCGCGACGGCGGAGCGCTGCACCGGCACGACGCCGGGCGCCGCGGTCGGGGTGGCCGCCATGGCCGCGCGGGCGGCGATCGCGGCGAAGTACGAGTGGCGGCGACGCTCGGCCACGCCGTCCGGACGCTCGCCGGCAGCAACGAGGTCGGGCTCGAGGTTGGCGTTCAGCCCGTCGCGCAGCAGGCTCAGCGCCTCGGTGCGCAGCTGGCTGATGCGGGACTGGGTGACGCCCAGCTCGTCGGCCAGCTCGGCGACGGAGCGGTCCTGGAGGAAGATGCCCTCGACCACGACGCGCAGCCGCTCGGGAAGCGTGTGCACCGCGGCGCGCAGCCAGTGCAGGCGCTCCGCGGTGAGCAGGGCCTCCTCCGGGTTGGGCGCGTCGTCGCGGACCATGTCCGTGATGGCGGGGTCGGCGGCGTCGATGCTCAGCACGCGGCGAGCGGTCTCCTGCGTGGCGCGGTCGACCGCAGCCACGTCGGTGCCCATGGCACCGGCCAGCTCGGTGCGGCTCGGGGCGCGGCCCAGGGTGGCGGTGAGTCGCTCGGAGGTGGAGGCCAGCTCACGGACCCGCTGCCGGGCTCCGCGCGACGCCCAGTCCATGGACCGCAGCTCGTCGAGCAGCGCGCCCTTGATCCGCAGCGACGCGTACCGCGCGAACGGGACCCCCGTCGTCGGGTCGTAGGCCCGCGCCGCCATGACGAGCGCGAGGCTGCCGGCGGAGGCGAGCTCGTCCCGGGACACGCTGGGCGGGACGCGGTGCAGCAGCTCGCTCACGGCGTACCCGACGAGGGGCAGGTTCGCGAGGACGAGGTCGTCGACGGCGGCGGCGGAGATGGTCACCGAGTCTCGCTCGGTCGCCCGGGGCGACGTCTTTAGGCATCGGGCGCCACCAACATGTGAGCACGCTGTGAGGCCGTCTGAATCG
>NZ_JBFUHU010000225.1:0-6187 GCF_056402235.1 Cellulomonas sp. P4_B5_2 | reverse complement strand
GCGGGGTTCTCCTCGACGGTGACGACGCGGCAGGCGAGCCGGGACCCGTGGCTGCCGGCGGCGGCCTGGGCGAGCACGACCCCGTCGACGACCACGTCCAGCGGCTCGGTCGACGGGTGGGACAGGGGCAGCACGTCCCCCACCGCGAGGTGGACGACGTCGCGCGGGTGGATGACCACGGGGCGGAAGCGGACGGCGACCTCGACGGGCACGTCCTGCACGGCGCGCTCGAGGTCGACGTGGGCGAGCGCGGCGGCCCGGCGCTCGTCCTCGGAGCGGGCGACGGGGCCGTCCGCGGCGCGCAGGGTGGCGAGCATGGTGTCGGCCGGGAGCATGAGGGTCAGGGCGTCCTCGCGCTCGCCGAGGCGCAGGGTGAAGGACGCGACGAGGACCGTGTCGGAGGCCCCGGCGGCCTGCACGAACTGCGGGTTGTACTGCACGCCGCGCACGGTCACCCCCAGCGGCGCCAACCCGGCGAACGCGTACTCGAGGTCGCTGAGCGAGTGCTGGAGCAGGTCCCGCACGAGCGTGAGCTCGATCTCGGTGAGCTCGCGGCCCTCCCGGTCGTCGCCGCGCCCGTCGCCGCCGAACAGGTAGTCGATCCACACCATCGTCGCGGCGACCGGGAGCTGGAGCATCGCCGTCTGCCGGGTCTGGGTGATCGTGCAGAGCACCATCGCGGTGGGCGTCGGCAGGCGGTTGACGTACTCGTCGTACGTGCTCAGCGACAGCTGGTCAAGCGTGAGGTGGGTCAGGGTGCGCAGGCGGGCGGTGAGCTGGTTGCCGAACTGCCGGCCGAACCGCTCGAACGCCATCTCCAGGTGCCGGGCGTGCTCTCGCGGGAGCGTGAGCGGACGACGGAAGTCGTAGGGCTCGGGCTCTGCGGCGCGACTGCGGCGCACGGCCGACGCAGAAGCTGTCGCCGAGCGCGCGGGCATCGTGTCCTGGACCGTCACGTGCTGCCCATCGGCGGGCGCGCACAGCTTGTGAGCGGTTGTCGCTGGATCTTCTCCGCACCGACCCGTCCTGGGTCGGGATGTGGTGCTGTGCGGAGCGGTGTGGCGCCCTCCATGGCGCCCCGGGTTGCCGGCTGTGCCGGCCTACTGCGTGACGTAGTTCGTCAGGTAGACGTCCATCACCTCGCCCTCGTAGGCCTCGGCGAGCTGGTGCGCCAGCTCGGCGGTCAGGGCGTCGCGCGTCGCCGGGTCGGAGACCTCGGCGACGGTGCGGCCCGAGAACAGGGCGATGGCCAGGTCGAGTGCCCGCGCGGTGTCCGGGGCCTCCTCGCCGGCCTCCTCCGTGAGCTGCAGCGCGAGGCCGAGGCGCAGGTAGTGGCCCTCGGCCAGGTTGAGGCTCACCGGCTCCACCGTGAGGACAGCACCCGGCACCGGCGCCGGCTCGGCGGCAGGCTCGCCGCCGCCGCCCTTGCCCAGCAGGAGGTACGCGGCGGCACCCCCGGCCAGCAGCACCACGGCGCCGACGACGAGGAGGAGCTTCTTCCTGGACTTCTTCGCGGGCGCCTCGGCCTGGACCGCGGGGGTCGACGAGGCCGACCCTCCGCCGATCTTGTTGCCGCCGATCTTGGCTCCGGAGACCACTCGCTGCTCGATGGGCATGGCGCTATCCCTTCGCGGTCAGGGCGGGGATGAGCGCGCGCACCTGCTCGGGTGCGGCGCTCAGGATGACGAGGTCGACGCGGCGGTTCTGCACGAGGGCCTCGGCCGACCCGTCGGCGACGAGCGGGCGGGTGTCGCCGAAGCCGATCGCCATGATCCGGCCGCCGGGCATGCCGTCGCGCTCGACGAGGTGCCGCAGCACCTGGGTCGCGCGGTCGGTCGAGAGCTCCCAGTTGGTGGCGTAGCGGCCGGACACCGGGATCACGTTGGCGTGGCCCTCGACGGAGATCTGCTCCCCGAGGCCCACCAGCGACGGCGCCGCCACGTCCAGCACCCGGCGGGCGGTCTCCGTCATCTCGGCGCTCGCGGCGGCGAAGAAGACGTCGTCGGCGACCAGGCCGAGCACCAGCCCGCGCTCGTCGATCCGGAACCGGACGGTGCCGTCGAGCCCGTTGGCCGCCAGGTTCGCGGCGATCGTCGCCTGCAGCTCCTGCAGGTGGGCGGCCTCCTTCTCGGCCGCCGCCAGCACCGCGGGGTCCACCGACGCGGTCGTGGTCGGCTGCGGCACGGGCTCGGCGCCCTGCATCCCGAGGCCGTTGTCGGCGCTCACCATGCCGGCGGTGCCGGCGGCAGGGCTGGTCTCCGGGACGATGCTCGTGCCGTCCATGGTGCCCGCGCTGCCGTCGAGCACCGACGGGGACGTCGTCGTGTCCTGGAAGCCCGCGGAGAGGCTGTCCCGCAGGGCGACGTACTTGTCCTGGTCCACCTGGCTGATGGCGAACAGGACGATGAACAGGGCCATCAGCACGGTGATCATGTCCGAGTAGCTGATCAGCCAGCGCTCGTGGTTGACGTGCTCCTCCTCGTGGCCGCCACCGCGCCTCGACCGGCCCCGATGGGCGGTGGTGGCACTCACGCGGCGGCCTTGGCGGACTTGGCGGGCGAGTCCTCGGGCAGCAGGCTGCGCAGCCGCTCGCCGACCAGGCGCGGGTTCGCACCCGCCTGCACGGCGAGCAGGCCCTCGAGCGTGACCTCCATCTGGGCGCACTCCAGGTCGGAGATGCGGCGGATCCGCGCCCCGAGCGGGAGCCAGACGACGTTCGCGGACAGGATCCCCCAGAGCGTCGCGACGAAGGCGGCGGCGATGGAGTGCCCCAGCTCGGCCGGCTTGGACAGGTTCTCCAGCACGTGCACCAGCGAGATGACCGTGCCGATGATCCCGATGGTGGGCGCGTACCCGCCCATGTCCACGAAGTACTTGGCGTGCACCCGGTCCCGCGTCCGCTTGGTCGAGATCTTGTCCTCGAGGATCGTGCGCAGGTCGTCCGGATCGGTGCCGTCGATCGCCGCCTGCAGGCCGCCGCGCAGGAACGGGTCGTCGATCGTGCGCGTCGCGTCCTCCAGGGCGAGCAGACCCTCGCGTCGCGCGCGGTCGGCCAGCTCGACCACGGTGTCCACGGTGGCGGCCGGGTCCGGTGCCTTGCTGCGCAGCGCGCGCGGCACGGCGGCGAACGACCCGACGACGTCCTTGATGGTGTGCCCGGCGATGCCGACGCCGACGGTCCCCACCCAGACGAGCAGCAGGGGGGCGGGCAGGAAGATCGACATCGGGTCCGCACCCTCGAGGAACAGCGCCCCGAAGATGGCAGCGAACGCGATGCCGATGCCGATCAGGCCGGCGGGGTCCATCAGCCGCTCCTCGGTCGGAAGGGGACGGGCGGCGCGAACGTGCCGCCCGGGGCGGGCTCGTCGTCGTCGGGCTCGGACGGAAGATCCGGCACCAGCTCCATGCGCGGCTGGACCTGGATCTCCTGGGCGCGGGCGAGGATCTGCGCGCGCTGTTCCTGGATGCGGTCGATGACCTCGGGCATCGACTCGGCGACGATGTACTTGGTGCCGTCGATGAGGGTGAGGATCGTGTCCGGCGCGCTGTCGATGCGCTGGATGAGGTCGGGGTTCACCCCGAACTGCCCTCCGGCAAGGCGCGTCACGACAATCACGGCGATACCCGTCCCTGGTCACCTGCTCCTGCAGCCGCTGATGCCGCTGCTCGGTCCCGTCCGTGGGCCCGCATGACCTTCCGATCGACCGGCACCGCGGGGATCTGAGGAGTCTTCTCCGACGGCTGTCGGACACCTACGGGGTGTAGGCCCAGTGCCACGGCTCGCGCGGGGTGTCCTCGACGAAGCCGTGCTCCGCCCCGTGCGCCCGCATCCACGCCTGCGCGACGGAGCCGAGGTCGAGGTCGACGGCCATCCCCCAGCCGTGGTCGCTGGTGCCCGGCGCGGCCGCGAGACCGCCCTCGCTGTACAGACCCTTGCGCTGCGCGACGTCGACCTGCCCCGCGTACGAGCGGTACGAGTCGGAGATGCCGACGGTCACCCCGTCGGCCGCCGCTGCGGAGATCAGGCCGGTGAGCGCCTGCGCGGCGGGTGCCCAGAGCCGGTGGCCCGTGGAGCCGACCTCCTGCAGGGCCGACGCGGGGATCTTCCCGTTGCCGTACGCGGCGAGCTCGGCCGGGACGCCGTCGCCGTTGAGCCGGGCCGCGGTCGGCACCGGTGTCGTGCGGGCGACCTCCTGGGCGAGCGCGTCGGCGAACGACGTGCCCGTCGTCGCGCCAGCGGCGGTGGTCGCGCGGACCACCACCGGCGGTGCCACGAGTGCCTGGATCTGCGCCATGCGCTGCGCGATCGCGGCGATCCCCTGCATGAGCCTGCCCCTCCCCGGACGAACCGTCAGCGCTTGAGGTTGACGAGCTCCTGCAGCACCTCGTCGGAGGTGGTGATGACCCGCGAGTTCGCCTGGAACCCGCGCTGCGCGATGATCAGCGAGGTGAACTCGGCGGACAGGTCGACGTTCGACATCTCGAGCGACCCACCGGCCAGCGACCCGCGGCCGCCCGTGCCGGCGGCGCCGACCTGCGGGTCACCGGAGTTCACCGACGTGCGGAACAGCGAGCCGCCGGCCTTCTCCAGACCCGACGGGTTGGTGAACGAGCCGAGCGCCAGGCGGCCGATCGTCTGCTTGAGTCCGTTGCTGAACGAGCCGGTGATGGTGCCGTCGGCGCCGAGCGCGAAGCTCTGCAACGTGCCGGCGGCCTGCCCGTCCTGCGTCTTCGCCTTGACGGTGTCCAGCCCTGCGAACCCGGACAGGCCGGAGATGTCGACCGCGACGCCGCCGACCGTGAGGGTGGTGGGCGTGGTCAGCGAGCCGTCGGCCGCGAACGTCAGGGCGCCCGGCGTGGCCGTCGCGGTGCCGTCCGTGGCGGACAGGGACCAGCCGGTGGCGGACTTGGTGAACGTGAGGGCCAGCTCGCGCTCGTTGCCGACCGCGTCGAACACGCCCACCGTGCGCTCCAGGACGGTGCCGACCGCGGCGTCCGCGTCGAGGTTGCCCTCGTAGGTGGCCGACGTCGTCGCGACCGCGGGCATGATCGCGCCCGCCGGGACCCGCAGGTCGGAGAGCGGGCCGTTGGTGTCGACGACACCGTTGACCGCGGCCCAGCCCTGCACCAGCGCACCCTCGCCGGGGAGCACCATCTGGCCCGTCGCGTCGAAGTCGAACGAGCCGGCGCGCGTGTAGTACGTCTCGGCGCCCTTGCGGACGATGAAGAACCCGTCGCCCTGGATCATCATGTCGGTGCTGCGCCCGGTGATCTGGGACGCCCCCTGCGTGAAGTTGGTGGTGATGCCCGCGACGCGCACACCCAGGCCGACCTGCGCCGGGTTGGTGCCGCCCGTGCCCGCCTGGGCGCCGCCCGCGTTCTGCAGGACCTGGCTGAGCGTGTCCTGGAACTGGGTCTGCGACGACTTGAAGCCGGTGGTGTTGACGTTGGCGATGTTGTTGCCGGTGACGTCGAGCATGGTCTGGTGGCTGCGGAGGCCACTGATGCCGGAGAAGAGCGAGCGGAGCATGTCAGGTTCCCTTCGAGAACGTCAGGCGGGGGTGGGCTTGGTGACGGACGAGACGGCGTCGAGCGCGACGGTCTGGTCGCCCACCGTCACTGTGGGCACGGAGCCGGCGTAGGAGACGCCGGAGACCGTGCCGGTGTGACCGCCGCCGTCGGCGTCGGCCCAGGTGACCTGCTGCCCCACCAGGGAGGCGGCAGCCATGCGCATCTGGAGCGCGAAGGACTCGCGCGAGGTGTCGGAGAGCTCGACGAGCTTCTCCATGGTGGTGAGCTGGGTGGTCTGCGCCATGAGCTGCGACGAGTCCATGGGGCTGCTCGGGTCCTGGTTGCGCAGCTGCGCGACCAGCAGGTCGAGGAACGCCTGCTTGTCCAGCTCACCGTTGCCGGCGGTGCTGGAGCCGGCGGTGCCGGTGCCGGTCGCGGCACGTGCCGCGCCGAACGACGAGACGTCGATGGACATGCTTCCTCCGGGGTGCTGGGGGACGGTCGGGTGGGTGTCAGGCGAGGAGGTCGAGCCCTCGGGACGGTGGTCGGTCGGGCGCCGCCGGCACCGGGGTGCCGGGCTCGTGGGCCGGCACCCGCGCCCGCTGCCAGGGCAGCGCACCGCGTGCGTCCGGCTCGCGACCGTCGGACCGCCCGCCCTCGGGGCCCACGTCGACGG
>NZ_JBFUHU010000224.1:0-9543 GCF_056402235.1 Cellulomonas sp. P4_B5_2 | reverse complement strand
TGATCGCGCAGAGCACCGGACCGAAGCCCACCACGTAGAGCAGCGGGAGAGCGAGCCACCGCACCGGACGGACGCGCTCGAGGATCCGGATCACCCACGCCAGGAGCATCGCGAGCACCGACCAGGAGTAGAGCGTGAGCGTCCACAGCGCGCGGCCGGTCTCGGTCATCTCGAGCCCGAGCAGCGCCGGGAGGCGTTCCTCCCAGAGGTTGGGGAACCAGGCCGCCGTCATGACCACGAGCGCGCCGAGACCCGGGAACACGATGCCCTGGAACCACGACCGGCGGGCCGTCTCGCGGTCGAGCAGGAGGGTGGTCACCGTGATGAACACGTAGGCGCTCACCGCCACCCACCAGAAGCCCTGGAACACCGCGGTGGCCGTCACGCTCGCCACGAAGTACAGGCCGACCAGCCCGATCGCCGCCAGCGTCATGGCCACCGGGAGCAGGTAGATGGCGAACCAGATGATGCCGAAATCGAGGTTGCCCAGGTTGTGCACCCGGGAGGGTCGGAACCAGATGCGGGCGAAGGTGCGGGTGATCTGCACGTTCCCGCGGGCCCAGCGCACCCGCTGCTTCCACAGGGCGGTGACCGTGTCGGGCTCCTCCGCCAGCACCACCGCGGCCGGCTCGAACACCACTCGCCGCCCGTTCAGCTGCGTGAGGAACGTGGTGTAGGTGTCCTCGGCCAGCGTCGAGGTGTCCACCTGCCCGCCGACCGCCTCGAGGTTCTCCCGCGAGTGCAGCTGCGCACCGCCCGCGAGGCAGGCCATCGCTCCCATGACGTTCTGCGCGCGCCGGGCGGCCGCCTGCGCGGTCACGTACTCGTAGCCGATGAACCGCGCGACGCTCCCCGGCCGCCCGCTGCCCTCGCGGATGAACGCCGTCACGGCCCCCACGTTCTCGTCGGCCAGGTGCCGGGCCATCCGCCGCAGGGAGTCGGGGCGGTAGATGACGTCCGCGTCCATGATGAGCAGCGCCTGCATCCAGTCGTCGTCCAGCGCGTACCGGATGCCGTGGTTGAGGGTGTGGGCCTTGCCCTGACCGCCCTGCTCGCGGCGCAGGTGCACGATGCGGTCGTCGTACTGGGCCGCCTTGGCGCGGACCACGTCGGGGGTGTCGTCGGTGCTCGCGTCGTCGACGACGAACACCTTGAGCCGGTCCGGCGGGTACTCCAGGCTCATCAGCCTGTCGAGGGACGCCGCGAGCACGGCCCCCTCGTTCCAGGCGGGGACGATGACCACGACGCGCGGAAGGTGCGGTGCCGACGACGTCAGGTGGTTGCGGAACGCGTGCACGGGGACCAGGAGGTACTGGTACAGCCCGGCGAGCACGGGGATGACGCCGATGCCCACGAACGCGACGAAGATCGCGACCAGCGCGTCCTGCCCGACACCCGTCATCCCTGCACCCAGCTGTAGACGCCGACGTCCGAGGCGACGTGCGCGTCGGTGGACGCGACGAGCTGCACGCCGGCCGCCCGCCAGCGGTCCGTCGCCCGCGGACCCGGGCAGCGCCACTTCTCGTTGACCTCGACCGTGGTGCCCGTGGCGACCGCGGCCCCGGCCAGCGCGTCCAGGAGCTCGTCGGGGACGTCGTCCTCGGTGAGGCCGATCTTGGGCAGGATCGAGAACGGGTGCGCCAGCTGCGCGCGGCCCACGGCGTGTATGGCACGGATGGTGGCGGTGACCAGCAGCTCGACCACGTCGACCGGGGCCAGCCCCGCGTCGATCCGCTCGCGGGTGGCCCGCGGGCTCCAGGGGCCGTCCGGTCCGGGCACCTGGTGGTCGGCCAGGAGCACCCGGTCCGCGCCGCCCGGCGAGCCCAGCGCGGCGAGCACCTCCGGCGGAGCGTCCACCGCGCCGGACGCGTCGAGGATCTTCGCCTCCACCCCGGTCAGCACCGTCAGACCCTCCAGCCGCGGCAGGGCGCGGACCACCGAGAGGAACTCGGGCACGTACGTGGTGGAGACGCGCACGTGGTCGACCATGCGGATCTCGCGCAGGCGTGCGACCTGCGCCGCGGCCAGGTTCTCCGCGGGCGTGCTGACGGCGTCGTCGGAGAACGTGGAGTGGACGTGGTGGTCGCCGTCGGTGGCAGGACCTGCGCTCATCGTGGCGGCAGGACGTCAGCGATCGGCAGGAAGACGTCCTCGAGGTAGCGCACGTTCGCGATCTCCTGGAAGTCGACGTGGTCGGGCACCGGCCGGCCGAGCACCGCGTCGAGCGTGAGGGACGGCATGTCGACGCCGGCCGCGATGGTCAGCGGCATCGCGCCGGGGAACCGCGGGTTGACCTCGAGCAGGGCCGGGCGGCCCTCGACGTCCCGCTTGAGCTGCACGTTCGCCACCGTGGTCAGGCCGATGGCGCGCGCGACCGCCGAGGCGGTCTCGACCAGCTCGTCGTCGTGCACCGTGACGCCCGCGACCGCGACGCCGGAGTCCACCCGCAGTCGGGCGCGCGGCACGGCGGCGATCACGCGGCCGTCGAGCCCCGCCAGGACGTCGACGGAGTACTCGTCCCCGGGCAGCAGCTCCTGGACCAGCAGGTCCTCCTCGGCGTCGTGCACCGCGTCGAGCTCCGCCTGCGTGCCGATCAGCCGGATCCCGCGCGAGCCCGCGCCACGGCGGGGCTTGACGATCACCGGGAAGTCCCAGCCGGAGACCGCCTGGGGAGTGCCGATCAGCTCGGTCCGGGGCACCCGGACGGTCCGCGCGCACGCGGCGGCGAGGGCCAGCTTGTCCAGGCAGGTCTCGAGCGTGCTCAGCGAAGGGGACGCGAGGATCGTGCCGTCGGCGAGCAGCTCGTCCCGGGCGGCGGCGAGCTTGGGCAGCTCGACGTCCACCGTCGGGAAGAGCACGTCGACGCGCTCGTCGAGACAGAGCTTGCGCACCACGTCCACGAAGTCGGCGGCGCGACCGGCCGGGACCAGGTGACGCGACCCGGCGTCGACGAGGTAGAGCGCGCTGGCCCACCGGTCCATGTCCGCCGCGATCACCTCGACGTCACCGCGACGCTGCAGCGAGCGGATCACCGCGACCCCGGCGGGTCCCCCTGCACCCGTGACCAGGACCCTCATGCGTGACCTCCGTGCCCGTCGACCTTCTCGGCGGCGGGGGCAGCGGCAACGCCGATCGCCCGCGCCTTGCTGCTCAGCATCGTGGCCGCCCGCACCATCTCCAGCGGCTCGGCGTACTGGCCGCCCCCGAACCGGGACCAGTACCGCGCGGTGGACCGCACCAGCTCGGGGTCCATGTAGTCGCGGTGGGACTGCGACTCGAACGCCGCGAGCATCTGCAGCTTGGCGTCGAGGAACCCGTCGACCGGCACGAACCGGGTGGGCCGGAAGTCGATCGTCGACGACGGGCTCTGGAAGCACGCGAGAGACGGCACGCGGCGGGCGGCGACGTCGACGGCCTGCCGGACCGCCCGGTGGTCCTGGTGCCGGTCGTGCTCGCTGTGCGTGTAGACGACGCTCGGCTCGACCTCGGCGATGAGCGCCTCGATCGTCGTGATGAGCCCGCTCGCGGGGTCCAGCCGCGTGTCCTCGAAGTCGTGCAGGTACAGCCGCGCGCCGATGACGCCGGCCGACGCGAGCGCCTCGTGCCGGCGGGACTGCACGTCGCCGCCGATCGCCCCGCCGGACAGGGTGAGGATGACGACCGTGTCGCCGGCCGCGCGGTGCGAGGCGAGCGTCGCACCGACACCGATCTCCACGTCGTCGGGGTGGGCGCCGACCGCCAGGACGACCTCGTTGCTGCCCATCGCCGCGCGCTTGACACGCCCCTCGACCGCGAGCGCGGTGACCCGGTCGAGGAGGGTCGCGGCCGCCACGGGCTTGACCAGGAACTCGTCCGCGTCCCGGCGCAGCGCCTCGACGGCGTAGTCGACGCTGGCGAACGCGGTCATGACGGCCACCGGGGTGCCCGCCGCCCGGGACCGCAGCTCGACCAGCAGCTCCAGTCCGCTCATGCCCGGCATCTGGATGTCGGTGAGCACCACGTCGAACTCGTGCGCGGCCACCTCGGCCAGGGCAGACATCGGTTCGTGCACCACGGTCACGGCCATCCCGCCGCGACGCTCCAGCACCGTCCGGACGTACTGTGCAGTGTCGGCGTCGTCCTCGACAACCAGGACCCTGATCTGCTCGTTCGTCACTCCGTACAGCCCTCCGTCGACGCCCCCGTCGGCCCCACGGTATAGGGGGATGCCGGGGACGGCCCCTCGGGACCCTGTGGGTCGGATCACGCTTACCGACATGGACACGCGTCCAGTTTTCGAGGCGGGAATACGACAGGGGGTGGTCCTGTTGAGCGGCAAGTACATGCAAACGCATGGAACTCTCACCAGAGCGAGGCGCGAGATGCAGTTCGGGATCTTCACCGTCGGCGACGTCACCACCGATCCGACCACCGGCCGGACGCCGGACGACACGGAGCGGGTGCGCAACATGCTCACCATCGCCCAGCACGCCGACCAGGCGGGTCTGGACGTCTTCGCGACGGGCGAGCACCACAACCCGCCGTTCGTGCCCTCGTCGCCCACCACCATGCTCGGCTACCTCGCGGGCACGACGAAGAACATCGTCCTGTCGACCGCCACGACGCTGATCACGACCAACGACCCGGTCCGGCTGGCCGAGGAGTACGCGATGCTCCAGGTCATCTCCGACGGCCGGATGGACCTCATGATGGGCCGCGGCAACACCGGCCCCGTGTACCCCTGGTTCGGCCAGGACATCCGCCAGGGCATCCCGCTGGCGATCGAGAACTACGCGCTGCTGCGCCGCCTCTGGGAGGAGGAGGTCGTGGACTGGCAGGGCAAGTTCCGCACGCCCCTGCAGGGCTTCACGTCGACCCCCCGCCCGCTCGACGGAGTGCCGCCGTTCGTGTGGCACGGCTCCATCCGCAGCCCCGAGATCGCCGAGCAGGCCGCGTTCTACGGCGACGGCTTCCTGCACAACGCGATCTTCTGGCCGCTCGAGCACGCCGCGCAGATGGTGAGCTTCTACCGCCAGCGCTACGAGCACTACGGGCACGGCCAGGCCGACCAGGCGATCGTCGGGCTCGGCGGGCAGGTGTTCATGAACAAGAACTCGCAGGACGCGGTCAAGGAGTTCCGGCCGTACTTCGACAACGCGCCCGTCTACGGGCACGGTCCGGCGATGGAGGACTTCATGCGCGACACCCCGCTGACCGTGGGCAGCCCGCAGCAGGTCATCGACCGGTACGGGAAGTTCCGCGACCAGGTCGGGCACTACCAGCGCCAGATGTTCCTCATGGACCACGCCGGTCTCCCGCTGAAGACCGTGCTCGAGCAGATCGACATCCTCGCCACCGAGGTCGTCCCGGTGCTGCGCGCCGAGGCCGAGTCCGCCCGTCCGGCGCACGTGCCGGCCAACCCCCCGTCGCACGCCGAGCGGGTGGCGAAGGCCGTGGCCGCGGGTACCGTGCGTGAGCAGACGGTGACCGCGACCGACGAGTACACCGGCCTGCGGGCCGAGGACTCCCTCTCTTCCTGATCGACTTCTTCGGGCACTGGAAAGGACCACGATGAGCGACCGCTCGATCGTCGTCATCTCGGCCGGGCTGTCCCAGCCCTCGTCGACGCGACTGCTGGCCGACCGCCTGGCAGACGCGACCGTCACCGAGCTCGCCGCCCGCGGCATCACCGCGCACGTCGAGACCGTGGAGCTGCGCGACGTCGCCCACGAGATCGTCAACATGACGCTCTCCGGCTTCGCGTCCGGCGCCCTCACGGACGTCCTCGAGAAGGTCGCCGCGGCGGACGGCGTCATCGCCGTCACGCCGATCTTCTCCGCGTCCTACTCGGGGCTGTTCAAGTCGTTCGTGGACATCCTCGACAAGGACGCCCTCGTCGGTCGGCCCGTGCTCGTCGGCGCGACCGGCGGCACCGGCCGGCACTCGCTGGCGCTGGAGTACGCGCTGCGCCCGCTGTTCGCCTACCTGCGGGCCGACGTCGCCGGCACGGCCGTGTTCGCGGCCACCGACGACTGGGCCGACGGTGGTGGCGACGACGTCAACCCCCTCACACGCGTCGGGCCCGTCGTCGTGCTCACTTCACGCGCAGCGACACGATCTTGCCGTCGCCGAACACGTCGGTGGACACGTACAGCTTCCCGTTCGACCAGTCGAGCCCGGCCGGCTGGTTCAGCGACACGAGAGGCGTCACCACCCCGCGCCTGCTCACCGAGGAGACCTGGTTGACGTACAGCTCGGCGACGTAGACGGTGCCGTCCGAGCCGATCGCCAGGTTGGTCGCGCCGGAGAAGCCGGTGGCGAACGGCTTCACCGCGCCGGTCCACGGGTTCACCCGGTACACCGCTCCGAGCGGGCCCAGGCTGCCGTCCTCGGGACCGCCGGGCAGCGACGACACGTAGAGCCAGCCGTCATGGCCCAGCTCGACGTCCGTCGGCACCGGCTCGAGGTTGTACTGGTGGCCGACGACGCAGTCGGGCAGCCCGAGCGCCCCGGCGATCTCCGCGGTGACCTCGACCGGCGTCGGAGGCAGGACGGCGACCGTGCTGACGCGCCCGCGGTGATCCACCTTGAGCACCGCGTTGGCACCCGCGTCGGCGACGTAGGTGACACCGGGCAGGCTCAGGGAGCCGTAGGCGTGGCTGTCCACGGCACCCGTGTACGGGGCGAACGGCGGGACGAGGGTCGCGGCGCACGCGGGGTCGAGGTCGGTGAACGCGTACCCCTGCTCGCCGTCCGGGTTGGCCTGCTGCTCGTACGCGAGCAGGTCGGCGACCACGCGGATCTGCCCGTCGTGGCCGCGGCGCTTGAGCACGGAGGACAGGACCTGGAACTGGTCGCCCGCCCGCTCCGCCCACGTGACCGAACCGAGCAGCGTCGAGACCGCGGCGACGTCGGTGCCGGTCGACGGCGACAGCTCCTGCGGCGCCTCACCCGGCCGGATGCTGACCAGCGTGCCGGCGAACGCCTGCCCGACGTACAACGTGCCGCGCCGATCGAGGTCGAACGTCAGTGGGGTCACGAGATGCTCGGCGACGGTCGTCGGCTCCCCGGCGGTCGGCGGCTTCGGGCCGTGCCCGTGGCCGGGATGCCAGCCGCCGGCCAGCTCCTGCACGGTGGCACCGCGATGACCGAAGCCGTCCTGGTCGGCGGCGGACGCCGGAAGGCCGGCGACGAGCAGACCGCCCACGGAGAGCGCGGCGACGGCGATGGACCTGGTCCCCCTCATGCTTCCTCCTCGTCGAGAAAACATCGCCCGCGTCGTCGGCAACCGGCTGAACTGTCGGTGGGATGCGGACGAACCGCCCGAATCGGGCGCCGATCCACTATGAACCCGCTGTGGATCGGCTGTCCAGGTCGGAGCTGAGGGGCGCTCCCCGCCGTCGGTGGTCCTGCTCCGTGCACCCGGCCGGTCGTGCCCCGGCGCGGGCGTGGCGGTTACTGCGGGCTGAGGGTGAAGGTGGAGCCGGCCTCGGCGGGCTCCACGTCGAGACGCTGGTCGGCCAGGGTGAGCGACGCCTCGGGGTCGACGTAGACGCGGGTGGACCCGTCGGTCACCACGTCGTCGCCCGGGACGGGCTCAGGGACGAGTGCCAGCTCGAACCCGCCCGCCTCCTGCTGCGCGATGCGCAGGCCGCCCGTCTCGTCGGGCAGGCCGGCCTGGGTGGTGAGCGTGTGGACGGTGGACAGGGCACTGTCGGTCAGGGTGAGCACGAAGGCTCTCCTCTCGGTTGCCGGTGGCGCCACCCTCGCGGGCGGCTCGTCGGACGCCTCCACCGTGCCCATGGGCGCACGCGGCCCGCAACTCGGCGTCCGCTGGGCGAGACCACGTGCACCCGTGCGGCCGCCCGCCTCTGCGCACTACGGTCGAGGGCATGCCGATCCCGCTCCGGGTCGCGCGGTTCAACCGCCGGGTGACCAACCCCCTGCTGGGGACGATCTCCGACTGGCTGCCGCCGTTCGCGACGCTGCACCACGTGGGACGCTCCAGCGGGCGCCGGTACCGGACTCCCGTCTTCGCGTTCTCGTCGCCGCGCGGTGTGGTCATCGCGCTCACCTACGGTCCCGACGTCCAGTGGCTGCGCAACGTCGAGTACGGCGGCGGGGCGCGCATGGTCCGGCGCGGTCACGTCCTGGCACTGACCCATCCGCATCGCCTGCACGGTGCGGCCGGAGCCCGGCTCGTGCCCCGGGTGATCCGCGCCGGCTTGCGCCTGATGCGGGTCGACGACTTCGTCGACCTCGCCGCCGACCCGCGTCCGTAGGAGGAGCCATGCCCCGCGAGGGATACCCCGCCGCCACCGTCGAGGAGTACCTCGACGCGATCCCGCCGGCGCAGGGAGCCGCGCTGCGCGTGGTGCGCGACCGGCTGCTCGCCGTCGTCCCCGACGCCGAGCAGGTGATCTCCTACCAGGTGCCGACGATCCGCTACCGCGGGGCGGGACTCGTCGCCCTGTCGGTGGCGAAGTCGCACTGCAGCCTGCACCTGATGAGCCCGCCGCTCGCGCGGTCCCTGACCGGGGTGCTCACCGAGGGGAAGCTGTCCGGGGCCACCCTGCAGTTCGACGCCGGGTCCCCGCTCAGCGACGAGACCGTGCGGCTGGTCGCCGAGCGCCGCATGGCCGAGGTCGACGCGCGGCTGTCGCCGGCCTGAGGGCCGTCAGCGGCCCGTCGAGCGCCGTCAGCGGCCCGTCGAGGGCCGTCAGCGGCCCGTCGACGAGAAGTGCTGGTAGTCGATCGGGGACTCCCAGTCGCCGCCCCACAGCCAGCCGACCGACGCGAAGGCCCGGACCACCGCGTCGCCGCCGTGGATCACCCCCGGGCTGTCGGGCCGGTCGGCGAACGCGCGGCCGTCGTCGGGCGCCACCGACGATCCCCGGACGTACGGGTTCTCCACCGGGTTGAGGTCGATCGCCCGGCCATACGCGTGCTCGGACCACTCCGACCCGCCCGTGATCGCCCGGCAGTTGAACGCCGACGTGTTGTCCGCCGCCATCGAGTCGTCGTCGCTCGCGCCGAAGTCGTCGACCAGCCGCATCGACCGGACCGGGTAGCCCGCGTCGAACAGGGCCCGGAACACCGTGACCATGTCGTCCGCCGCGTCGGCGTGCACCACCAGCTCGCCCTGCCGGTCGACGCCGTCGAAGCCGCGGTGCGTGACCGTGACGTAGCGCAGGTCCTCGAGGGGCACCGGGCAGCCCGGCCGCCACGACGGCTCCATGCGGGCGGCCAGCTCGGGGGTGATCGGGGAGATCGCGGACGTGAACGCCGGCGGGAGGGCGACGACGGGGTCGTCGGTCGCCCCCGGGGCGCTCGGTGCGGTCACCGGCGTGGAGGTGGCGGTCGGCGTGACGGTCGGCCGCGGGGCACGGCTCGCCTGCGACGACGCGCACGCTGACAGCAGCGCGACCAGCATCACGACCATCCCCGTGCGCCCCCGGTGCCCCATGCGGACCAGTGTGGCCCGGCGACACCACCCCGCGTCGAGGCCCGGGTCCTTGGCCTTGACGCGGTCGGTCCACCCGCTACGACGGTCTGCCCACGTCG
>NZ_JBFUHU010000223.1:0-6263 GCF_056402235.1 Cellulomonas sp. P4_B5_2 | reverse complement strand
GTCGTATGGTGAACCACATGGTTCAGCATGACACCCTCGACCGGATCTACTCGGCGCTCGCCGACTCGACCCGACGCGACATCCTCACGCGACTCGGAGAGGGCCCCGCCAGCATCGGGGAGCTCGCCGAACCGCACGGCATGACCCTCACGGGGATGACCAAGCACGTGCGGGTCCTCGAGGACGCCGGCCTCGTCCGCACCGAGAAGGTCGGCCGGTCCCGGCAGTGCAGGCTCGGCGAGGAGCGACTGGACGACGCCATGGCGTGGATCTCGTTCTACCAGCGGCTCTGGGAGCGTCGGCTCGACGGTCTCGAGGCCTACTTCACCCTGCAGAAAGGCACCGACTCATGACCACCACCGACACCCTCGAGATGCGCATGACCCGCGTCCTGCCGGCCACCCCGGAGCAGGTGTTCGACGCCTACACCGACGCGGAGAAGCAGAAGATCTGGTTCTCGATCCTGGACGAGACGCCGGGCATCGTGGAGATCACGGTCGACCTCCGCGTCGGCGGCCAGCAGAACGCCGTGTGGGGACCGGACCGCGACAACCTCTTCCACGAGACCCAGACGTACCTCGTCATCGACCGCCCGCACCGGCTGGTCACCGAGTCGACCGGCGGCGGCCCGGACGGCTCGTCCATGACCACGCGCGTCGACATCACGTTCGAGGCGGTCGACGGCGGCACGCTCATGACGATCGTGCAGAGCGGCTTCCCGGCCGTCGAGGTGCGCGACTTCTTCTCGCAGCAGGTCTGGGTGGGAGCGCTCGACCGCATCGAGGCGTTCCTGGTGCGCCGGTGACGGATTGACGTTGCCGCACGCGGGGGACGGGCACGAGGCTGGCCGGATGGTCGACCTGGTGCACGTCCCCGCGGACCCCGCCCACCCCGACGCCTGGACCGTCGAGGGGACGGTCCTGGTCAGCGACGCCGTCGACCTGGCCATCCACGGGTCGACGGACTTCGCGCTCGACGTGCCCACCACGCGCGCGAGCCTGTCCGAGCCGCACCGCAGGACCCACCGGCTCGTCGCCGTGCCGGCCGGCTCACGCGAACCCGGCTCGGTYGTCGGTCGGGCGCTGGTCCGGCTGCCCACGCTGGGCAACACGCACCTCGCGTTCGTCTACGTCGCCSTGCACCCGGACTGGCGCCGACGCGGCGTCGGCTCGGCGCTCTGGGACGCCGCGGTCGAGATCGCCCGCGAGGCCGACCGCCGGGTCCTCATCTCCGACTCCAGCTTCGCCCCCGAGCCGCCGCCCGGGCCGGACGCCCTCGAGTCCCCCACGGGAAGCGGGCGCATCCCCCGGCACGACGACTCCACCCTGTTCGCGCTCGCCCGCGGGTTCACGCTCGAACAGGTGGTCCGGCACTCCGTGCTGGACCTCCCCGTCCCCGAGTCGGTGCTGGGCCCGCTGCGGCGCGATCCTGGACCCGACTACCGCGTCCACACGATGCGGGACGCGTACGCCGCCGAGTGGCTCGACGAGCTGGCCGTGCTGAAGACCCGGATGAGCACCGACGCCCCGTCCGCCGGCCTCGACCTGGCCGAGGACCCGTGGGACGCCGCCCGCGTCGTCGCGAACGCCGCCGACATCCGCTCGCGCGGGCAGGGGTTCCTCGTGGCCGTCGTCGAGCACGTGCCCACCCGGACGCTCGCCGCGTTCTCGATGGTCGAGTTCCCCCTGGACAAGCCCGCCGTGGTGTTCCAGGGCGACACCCTGGTGCTGCGCGAGCACCGCGGGAACGGCCTCGGGATGCTGGCGAAGATCGCCGTGCTCGACGCGCTCCCCGGCGTCCGGCCCGCCGCCGAGCGCATCCACACCTGGAACGCGCAGGAGAACGCGCACATGCTCGCCATCAACGTGGCACTCGGGTTCCGGCAGGCGAGCGTCGACGCGGAGTGGCAGCGGACGCTGTGATCCTGTCGGGGGCCCGTGCGAGCATGCGCCGGTGACCGGGACCGAGCAGAGCACGTGGCGCCCTGGGTCGGTCGGCGAGGCGACCGGCGGGCTCGGCGCGCTCACGCTGGCGACCTTCGTCGCGATCACCACCGAGCTCGTGCCCGTCGGGCTGCTCCCCCAGATCAGCTCCGACCTCGACGTCACCGAATCCATTGCCGGGCTGCTGGTCACCGTGTACGCGTTCATGGTGGCGGTGCTGGCGATCCCGCTGACCCTCGGCACCCGCCGACTGCCGCGCAAGGGGCTGCTCCTGTGCACGCTCGTCGCCTACACCGTGAGCAACGCGCTGGTCGGGATCGCGCCGTCGTTCGGGCTGGTGGCGGCCGGTCGCGCGGTCGGCGGGATCGCGCACGCCCTGTTCTTCTCGCTGAGCATCGGGTACGCGTCCCGGCTCGTCCTGCCGCAGGTCACCGGTCGGGCGCTCGCCCTGGTCACCGCGGGGGCGTCCGCCGGGCTCGTGCTCGGCGTCCCGCTATCCACCGCGCTGGGCACCGCCGTCGGCTGGCGCAACGGGTTCCTCGTGCTCGCCGGCGTGTGCGCGTTGGCGACCCTGCTCGTGGCCCTGCTCCTGCCGCCCGTCTCCGCCGACGACGACGCCCCGCACCCCGCTCACACCCGGACCGACCGGCGGACCCGGCTCGGGACGGTGTCGGCGGCGAACACCCTCACGTACCTCGCGCAGTACACCGTCTACACCTACGTGTCGGTGATCCTGCTGGCGACCGGGCTGAGCGAGACCGCCGTCGGGCCGGTTCTGCTCGGGCTCGGTGCCGTGGGGTTGGTCGGCACCGCGTACGCCGCGCTGTCCCTCGACCGGAACCCCCGGCGCGGGACCCTGGTGGTGCACGCGGTCATGGCGCTCGCGCTGCTGGTTCTCGGGGTCGTGTTCCCCTCGCGCGTCGGGGTGCTCGTCGCGGCCGCCGTGTGGTCCGGCGCGTTCGGCGCGATGGCGTCCGTGTTCCAGGCCGCCGCCATCCGCACGCGCGGCGGCTCGCCCGACGTGATCGGCGCCCTCGTGAACTCGACCGCGAACATCGGCATCGGCGGCGGTGCGGCGCTCGGGGCGCTGGTYCTCGTCGGCCCTGGCCTCGGCGCGCTGCCCTACGCCGGCGCGGGCCTCGTGGCGGTCAGCCTGGTGGTGATCGCGGTGGCGCGACGCGCGTTCCCGGCGCGGATAGAGGGCGACGAGTAGTCAGCTCGCAGCCGGCTCGTCGACGTCGGCCTCGGCGTCCGGTGCGGGAGCCGGTGGCAGCTCCTTCGCCTTCGGCAGGTCCTCCCCCGACAACCACGAGTACCAGACGGTCGCGGGCCCGCCCTGCAGCAGCACCGCGCGCGTCAGCAGGGTCAGCGGCACCGCGAGGATCGCACCGAGCGGCCCGATGACGAAGGTCCAGAAGATCACCGACACGAAGCTGAGCGTGAGCGTGATGTTCACGGCGTCCGAGACGAACTTCGGCTGCACCAGCACCTGCAGCACCACGTTGACCACGCTGTAGACGGCGATCACCGCGAGCGCCAACGGCCAGCCGCCCACGACCAGGGCGAGCAGCGTCGGCGGGATGACACCGATGACGAACCCGATGTTCGGGATGAAGTTGGTGACGAAGGCGAGGATCGCCCACACCGCGGGGGCGGGGACGCCGAGCGCCCACAGGGCGAGCCCGTCGATGATCGCGACGACGGCACCGAACGAGGCGCTGACGACGAAGTAGCGCCGGACGCCGATGTTGAAGGTCGTGGCGCGTCCGAGCACGTTGCCCTGCGTCGCCCCGAAGTGGTCGTCGGCCCCGTCGTACCGCGCGGCGTCGACCGAGATGAAGATGACGTAGGTGACGACGACGAAGAGCGTGGTGAGGATGCCCATGACGGCACCGCCGAGGGACGCGGCGACGCCCACCAGCTGCGACGGCTGCAGGGCGTCCCGGATCGAGTCGATCGAGCTCTGGTCCACCCCGAGGGACGCGAGCCAGGCGGTGATCTCGGAGATCGACGACTGCAGCTCGTTCAGATAGTCCTGGACCAGCCCGCCGAACTGGATGCCGGCGAACGTCAGCATCGCGATCAGGGCGAGCAGGATCAGGTAGACGACGAGGATCACCACGGTCGTCGCGGCCGGTCGGGGCCATCCGCGGCGCTCCAGGGGGTGCCGGAGCGGGTGCACGATGATCACGAGCACCGCGGCGAGGAACAGCGGCGCGAGCACCTCGCGCGCCGCGTGCATCCCGGCGAGCACCACGACGGCGGCCGAGAGGAACAGGAGCGTGCGGGTCGAGGGCGCGAGGCCCTGGGGCGATGCCATGGGCGCGTGCTCCTTCGATCTCACCGAGCGTCTCACCGAGCAGGTGCTCGCAAGATACAAGGCATCGCGCCGTCAGGCAGGGACGACGACGTCCCCGGACCGGCGCAGCTTGTGCCACGGCAGCCGCGCACCGGCGACCGCGCTGGCGATGGACTGGATGACCACCAGGTAGATGAGCTGCCGGTAGAACACCTGCTGCAGCGGCAGGCTCCACAGCGGCCGGAGGCTCTCGCCGTCCAGGTGCAGGGCGTACGCGGTCACCGCCGTCTGGAGCAGCGCGAACGCGAGCCAGATCGTGAGCACCGACTGCGCGTTGCCCGTGAACAGGCCGTAGAGCGCGAACAGGTCGATGGCCGGCGCCAGCAACGGCAGCAGCACCTGGAACAGGAGCATGTACGGGATGCCGATCAGCCCGAGCCGGCGCCCGCTGCCTCCCCGGTCGAGGACCGCGTGGCGATGCTTCCAGAGGCACTGCATCGTGCCGTAGCTCCAGCGGTACCGCTGGCGCCAGAGGTCGTTCACGCTGCTCGGCGCCTCCGTCCACGCGCGAGCCCGCTCCTCGTGCACCACCCGGTAGCCCGCGCGCAGCACCCCCATCGTGATGTCGGTGTCCTCGGCGAGCGTCTCGGAGCTCAGGCCGCCTGCCGCCTCGACCGCCTGCCGGCGGAACGCACCCGCCGCGCCCGGCACGGTGGTGATGCACCCCCACAGGTCCTGCAGGCGACGGTCCAGGTTGAACCCGCTGACGTACTCCAGGTGCTGCCAGCGGCCGAGCAGGCCGCGGCGGTTGCCGACCTTGGTGTTGCCGCTCACGGCGCCGACCGCCGGGTCGCGCAGGGGCTGGATCAGCAGCCGGATGGTGTCCGGCTCGAACACCGTGTCTCCGTCGAGCATCACCAGCACGTCGTGCGACGCCACCCGGGTCCCGGTGCGCAGCGCGGCGGCCTTGCCCCCGTTGGCCTGGCGCACGAGCCGCACCCCCGGCAGCCCGAGGCGCTCGACCACGTCGGCGGTGCCGTCGGTGGACCCGTCGTCGATGACGACCACCTCGAGGTCCGGGTAGTCGCCGGCGACGAGGGACCGGACCGCGCGCTCGATGCCGACCGCCTCGTTGTACGCGGGCACCAGCACGCTCACGGGGGGCAGCCACGGCTCGCCGGCCACCCGCCGCGCGGACACCCGGACGTGGTGCGGGGCCAGCGCGACGACGAGGAACGTCCGCAGGAGCGAGAGCATGCCGAACCCGAGCACCGCCCAGCTCACGGCGGTGACCAGCCACGACGACGCCCGGACGGCGAACCCCAGGACGTGCCCCTGGAACGCGGGGACGGCCTCGGCGGGCCGGGACGCGCCACCCGTCAGACCGATGCCCTCGGACACCGTGGTGAAGCGGTAGCCGGCGGCCCGATAACTCTCGATCAGCTCGGGCAGCGCCGCGATCGTCTCCGACCGGTCACCGCCGCCGTCGTGCAGCAGGACGATGTGCCCGTCGGTGCCGGCCGGCCGGCCGTTCGCGACGATCTGCTCGACGCCCGGGCTGCTCCAGTCCTTGGTGTCCCGGTCGGCGAGCACCACCAGGTAGCCCGCGTCGGTGGCGCTCTTCACGGCCGAGAGCTCGGCGGCGTCGAGCGTGCCGGGCGACGACGAGTACGGCGGACGCAGCAGCGACGTGCTCAGACCCGTGCTGCCGGCCAGGCCGAGCTGGCCGAGCGAGAGCTCCAGGTTCCGGCGCCAGCCCGGGACGGCCGACAGGTCGGCGTGCGACCACGTGTGCTCCCCGATCTCGTGCCCGTCTGCCAGCACCTCACGCACGAGTGCCGGGTCCTCGACGGCCCGGGCACCCACGACGAAGAAGGTCGCCGGGACGTTCTCCCTGGCCAGGATCTCGAGGACCTGCGGAGTCCACCGCTCGTCGGGACCGTCGTCGAACGTGAGCGCCACCGTCCGGTCCTGCATCGGCACACCCACCAGCCGGCCACCGTCCTGCACCAGCACCGGAC
>NZ_JBFUHU010000222.1:4456-10758 GCF_056402235.1 Cellulomonas sp. P4_B5_2 | reverse complement strand
GCGGTACATGGCCGGCCAGGTGAGCGACGCAGCGACGGCACCCGTGGCACCGATCTCGCGGCTCTTGGTCGAGCCGAGGTCGGTGACGAACCCTGGACCGGTGTCGTCGAGGAAGCGCATGAGGACCGTGCGGACGTTCGGGAGGCCATCGGCGTCGACCGTGGCGACCGAGAGCGCGACGGGCTCGACGACGTCGCCGCGGTCGGCCTGCCTCGTCTCAGCCTCGGCGACCCACCTGCGCACCTGCTCGAGCGGGGTCGCCGCCAGCTGGTCCTCGCTGAGACCCTCGCCTGAGTACTCGCTCCGCACGACGCGACAGTACGCCGGCATCCATACAGGACTTGTCCTATAGATGACCGGTCCTCTATGGTCGGGGCATGTCCTTGAAGCACGCCGTTCTCGGGTTCCTGTCGATCGCCCCGATGTCCGGCTACGACCTGCGCAAGCACATGGAGGAGTCGGTCGCGCACTTCTGGCCGGCCGACCAGGCGCAGATCTACCGCACCCTGGGGCACCTGGCGGCGGACGGGCTGGTCTCGGTGACGACGATCCCGCAGGAGGGCAAGCCCGACCGCCGCGAGCACGCGATCACCGAGTCGGGGCTGGCGGAGCTCGACGACTGGCTCGCGTCCCCGGTCGAGTACGTGCCGTCGCGCGAGGTGTTCCTGGTTCGGCTGTTCTTCGTCGGCCGGCTCGGCGTCGAGCGCGTCCGGACCGTCCTGCAGGAGCGGGCCGACGAGGCGCGCGAGCTCGCCGCCGTCCTCGAGCAGACCCGGGACGCCAGCGAGCAGGCAGTCGCCGCGGCAGGCATCACGCTCGACCTCGAGATGCGGCTGCGCCTCGCCACGCTGGCCAACGGGCTGGCGCACGCGCGCGCGGAGCTCGACTGGACCCAGAACCTGCTCGCCGAGCTGACCGACTGACCGACCCGCACCCTCACCGACCGCCACCCGGCGGCCGGGCGATGCCCCACGCCCGAAGGAGTCGCGCCATGACCGCCACCACCGCCGCACGCACCGCACGCACCCACCGACCCGCCAGCCGCCGCGGGGTGCTCGTCTACGCCGCCGGCGTCCTGGTCCTCGCCACGATCGGCGGTCTGGTCATGTCCTCGTCCGAGGACCCCGGGACGAGCGCCGGCGCACTCGTGTTCGTCCTCAGCCCACTCCTGCTCGCGGTCGGCCTGCGCACGATCGGCCGGGAGGGCTGGGCCGACGCCGGGCTGCGGCTGGGTCGCGAGCGCGCCTGGTACGCCGTCGCGCTCCTGCTGTTCCCCGTGCTCTTCGCGGTTCCGATCCTGCTCGGTGCACTCACCGGCGACGTGCACGTGGCGCCCGGCGCCGGACCGCGGTTCGCGGCGCTCTTCGCGACCGGCTTCCTCGCCCGCGTGACGTTCGCCGCGTTCGAGGAGCTCGGCTGGCGGGGATACCTGGAGCCGCGGCTCGCCGCGCTCGGCGTGCCACCGCTGCGGCGGCACCTCGCAGTCGGCGTCCTGTGGGCCGTCTGGCACGTGCCGTACATCGTCGCGTTCGGTGACGGCTACACGGACCTGCCGCTGGCGGCGCAGCTCCCGCTGTTCACCGTCGCGGTGCTCGCGATGGCCGTGATCTGGGGCGTCGCCCGTGACCGCACCGGCAGCGTGTGGCCCGCGGTGCTCGGGCACGGGATGGCCAACGCGGTCGCGTTCCCGCTGCTGGCGGCGGACGTGCTCGTCATCGACAGCCCGCTGGTGCACGCTGCGCGCCCGGAGGGACTCCTCGTCCTGCCGCTCCTCGTGCTCACGGCGGTCGTCGTGTTCCGGCGCTGGGGCGGCGCGGTCGGTACTGTCCGGGCATGACGGAGACCGGCGTGACACTGCAGGTCGGGCGCGGGTTCCCGTGGGCGGCCGTCCTGGGCTGGTCCGGCCTCGTGCTCGCCGTCGTGGCAGCCGCCGGCGCCGTCCTCGCGGCAGACGCAGCGATCGACAACGCCCGCGACCCGCAGACCTGGGGCGACCTCGCCGCGGTGGTGATCCTGATGGTCGCGGCCGTCCCTGCGGTCCTCGCTCTGTTCGTCGGGATCGTGCAGGCCGGGCGCGGATGGGGGCCCCGGTGGCGGACTCGCAGCACCGTCGCCCTGGCGTCGCTCGTACCCCTCTGCTTCGCCGCCGTGCTGATCGTTCCCGTCCTGCTCGACCGATAACCCGGTGCCGACGCGACGGGCCAGGCCCTAGGTTGTCGCGATGGAGCAGCCCCCGATCCACTCCCACTACGAGAGCGACTTCGACGAGGACCAGCGCCTGCGCCAGGGACTGGGCCGGTTGGAGCTCGCTCGCGTGCAGGAGATCGTCCGTCGCCACCTGCGCCCGACCTCCCGCGTGCTGGACGTCGGCGGGGCCACCGGCGTGCACGCCGAGTGGCTGCTGGGCGACGGGCACACCGTGCACCTGGTCGACCTCCTGCCCGGGCACGTCGCGCGGGCGACCGAGCAGCTCGGCGTTCACGCGAGGTTCACCGCGACCGTCGGCGACGCCCGCGCCCTCGAGCTGCCGGACGAGTCCGTGGACGCCGTCCTCCTGCTCGGCCCGCTCTACCACCTGACCGACCGCGCCGACCGGCTGGCGGCGTGGCGCGAGGCGCGGCGCGTCGTCGTGCCCGGCGGGGTGGTGATCGCGATGGCGATCTCCCGGTTCGCGTCCCTGTTCGACGGGCTCGCGCAGTCCTACCTGTTCGACCCCGCGTTCCGGGCGATCGTCGCGCAGGACCTCGCAACCGGGGTGCACCAGAACCCCACGGGCGACCCCCGCTGGTTCACGACCGCGTACTTCCACCGCCCGGAGGAGCTGGGCGCGGAGGCGACCGAGGCCGGTCTCGATATCACCGAGACCGTGGGCGTCGAGGGGCTCGCGCACTGGATCCGGGCGATCGCGCCGGCGCTCGACGACGCAGCCGACCGCGAGGTGGTCCTGGACTCCGCGCGCGTGATCGAGGCGGAGCCCAGCCTGCTCGGGCTCAGCTCGCACCTGATCACCGTCGCGACCCGCTTGCACCTCACCTGACGTGAGGGCCTAGCGTCGGGCGCAGCGGCGACGACGACGCGCCGCACGAGTCGAGGAGGCACCATGACCACCTTGGTCCCGTACCTGACCGTGCACGACGCGGCCGCCGCGATCGCGTTCTACGGCGCCGCGTTCGGTGCGCAGGAGACCGGCGAGCGCGACGAGGGCGACGGCCGGATCGGCTTCGCCGAGCTCCGCATCGGGGAGATCGCCTTCTACCTGTCCGACGAGTTCCACGACTACGGCGCCTACGCCCCGGCGACGCTCGGGCACAGCACGTCCGCGATGGTGCTCGGGGTGGACGACGTCGACGCCGTCTACGCGGCCGCGGTCGCCGCCGGGGCGACCGCAGACCGGGAGCCCTCCGACCAGGGCGACGAGAAGCGCGGGTGGCTGGTCGACCCGTTCGGTCACCGCTGGGCGATCCACTCGTCCACGCGCTGACCATGGACGGTGCGTCCTGGCGGGTGGGCGAGCTGGCCGGGGTCTCCCGGGCTGACCGTGCGGACGCTGCACCACGACGACGACATCGGGCTCCTGACCCCGGAGCGCACCGCTCTGGGCGCCGCTGCGGTTCAGGCCGGGGTGAGCTCGAACACCGGGTGGTCCGCGACGTCGGCGACGAACGCGTCCACGGGGTCGGTCCGGTCGGCGGCGAAGTAGGCGCGCGTCGCCGAGGCCACCTGGACGTAGCGGTGGATGACCTGGGCGGCCTCCTGCGGGTCGGTCACCTCCCGCACGGCGTAGGTGCGCACGTCCCGACGCCGAGCCAGCTGCACGCGTCCGGCAGCCCGGGCGTTGTGCACCCAGCCCACCGCGCCGTACGGCGCGACGAGCCACCGCCGGCCGTCCTGGTCCACCGGCGTGACCGGCACCTTCCGRGCCAACCCGGTGGTGCGGCCGCGGGTGATCAGCATCCACGTGTACGGGACGAGGCCTGCCCGCACCAGCGGGAGCATCACCCTGTTCCCGACCGAACGCCACCGACCGGGCGCGTAGGTGCGTCGAGGACGGCGGGCCGCATCGCTCACGTCGTCAGTATCCGCCGCGGGCCTCGAGCACGGCCAGGTCGCGCTCGGCGTACCTGCGGTGCCACCACTCCTCGTTGAGCACGACGAGCAGGCACTCGCGGACCGGGAAGGTCGCGCCCTCGTCGGGCCACCCCGGACCCACCAGCGGCGCGGTCATGCGGTCGAGCTGCTCGTCGGTCAGGTCGTCGACCACCCCGCGCACCACCGCCATCGCGTCGAGTCGCAGGGCGAGCGCCTCGTCGAGCGACGGTCGCGCGTCCCGGTCCCGCGGCACTCCCGGTCGCGGCCGCATCTGGTCCCACGGGAGCGAGAGCGGGTGCCACGGGCTCGGGTCGCCCAGGATCCCGCGCGCCACCCACGACTCGGACGCGAAGGCCAGGTGCCGCAGGGTCTCGATGAACGACCACTCCTGCGCGACCGACTCGTGCAGCAGCTCCGGGGGCAGCCGCCGTGCACGGTCCACCGTCGCGGCCCACAGCCGTTCGTCGACGTCCCACGCCTGCCGGAACCCGTCGGCGGTGGCCGGCCGGAACAGCGGCTTCTCGGGGTGCCGCCGGTCCAGCTCGGCCTCCACCAGCGGGGCGACGTCGATGCCGTTGATGACGAGGCTCTGGACCTCGCCGTCGATGGTCGTGTCCGTGATCTCGACACCGCGCATGACGACCCCGTGGAACCCCACGAAGCGGAACGTGGAGCCGGTGAGGTCCACCATCGTGAACTGTGATCCCTGCAGGTCGGCGTCCTGGAACCGCGAGCCGCGCAGGTCGGAGAGGTCGCTCATACCGGTCAGGCTAGGACCGGGCTCCGACACCGGTCGGGCTCCCAGCGCTACCGGCCACGCGGTCGGCGGCCTACTCTCGGAGGATCCGCCGCAGCTCGCGGCGGCCGACCCGCGGGAGCACCCGTGACCGACACCATCGACCGGCTCGACGTCCTCGACCTCGACCTCGACGACGACGTCCGCGAGCGCCCCGTGGTCACGCGCCGCCCGATGCACCCGCCGCCCCCACCGTTCCTGCCGCTCTCGGCCACCGTGCGCTACCCGCCCGGTCGGGTGCCCGACGTGCAGGACGCCGTTCCCGTCGCCCGGGAGACGGAGCGGGTGCCGAGACGGTGGCGCTGGCGGTGGCTGACGACCTCAGCGGTGCACGGGACCCGCGAGCCCGTACGAGTGCCGTGGCGACTGCCCCAGCTCACCCGGTCACGCGTGGCCGCCGGCCTGCTCGGCGTCTTCCTCGGCGGTCTCGGCCTGCACCGGATCTACCTCGGCTACTGGCGACGAGGGTTCACCATGCTCGCGATCACCGTCGTCGGCGGGTTCTTCACTCTCGGCCTGGCCGCGATCGTCATGGGCGTCTGGGGCTTCGCCGAGGGGCTGCTGATCCTGTCCGTCCGGCGGGGTCGGTTCAGTCGTGACGCGCGAGGGCGGCCTCTGCGGGGCTGAGGTCAGCCGTAGAAGCTCTTGAGCAGCTCGAACACCACGATCCCGGGCCAGATCAGCGACTTCGGGATCGCGAGCACGAACGACCAGAACGTGTCCGCCTGCTGGAAGTAGAACACCGCGGCGCCGACGAACCCGATCCCGTAGACGGCTCCGCCTCCCGCACCGGACGACTTGTTCGCCATGCCACCCATCCTTGATCGCGCTCCCACTGCTGACGCCCCCACCGTTCTCCTGGAGAGAGGGCCAGGTCAAGGCGCCACGACGAGCAGGACAGGACCTGACCGCTACGCCGACGAGAGTGGCGCGCAGAGGACGGGACTTCCCGCCTCGTCGGACCCAGGTAAGGACACGACCTTGACCGTGCAGACCACCACGCACCTGAACTTCCGGGGCGACGCCCGTGCGGCGCTCGACTTCTACCACTCCGTGTTCGGCGGAGCACTCACCGTCATCAGCTACCAGGACATGGGCGCGGTCCAGGACCCGGCGGAGGCCGACCAGGTGGTCTGGGGCCAGGTCGCCGCCGAGAACGGCTTCCGTGTCATGGCCTACGACGTTCCGGCGGCGCGCCCGTGGAGCCGGGGTGACGACCCGTTCTTCGTCTCGCTCCGGGGCGACACCGCCGAGGAGGTCGCCGCGCTCTGGGAGCGGCTGTCCGAGGGCTCGACCGTCGCCGTCCCGCTCGCGCCCTCGCAGTGGGCTCCGCTGTACGGGATGCTCACGGACCCGTTCGGGGTCACCTGGGTGGTCGACGTGGCGGTGGAGTACAGCGCGGCCTGACGCCGTCGAC